>JANWVQ010000091.1 GCA_025056745.1 Ignavibacterium sp. | reverse complement strand
CTTTGTGATTATTAAAAAGCAAATACCCATTTCCAAAAGGTCTAAAGTCCCAGCCAAGAACATTATGATAAAATTGTTTCGCTTTTTCTAAATCTGTAGTTGGAATTTCAACGTGCCCAATTAAAGTTTCTGCCATTTTATGAACTCCTATTTTATTAAAGTCATTTTTTTGTTTTGAATAAAATTCTTTCCAGAATAAGTTGAAACATATAATTGATAAATATATACCCCAGATGACAAATCAAAAGCATCAAAGAATTGGTGATATTCTCCAGCAGGTTTTTCTTCATCAACGATAGTTGAAACTTCTCTGCCAAGCAAATCAAAAATTTTCAACTGAACGTGACCTGCTTCAGGTAATTTGAATGTAATTACTGTAGTTGCATTAAATGGATTAGGATAATTTTGTTCTAGTGCAAACTCAATTGGCAGATTAAAATTATTCTCAACATCAACTGAGGCATCTGCATTTACAACTTGTCCAGCACCAACGGTTACTGTCCTTGTGTATGCACCATTTAAAGCACGAATTGTGTAAGTTCCCGGTTTTACGTCTCCAATAGCATAATTTTCGTTGTAAACTTCATCACTACCTATGTAAGGGTCATTGAAATTATAAGTAAGTGCATAACTGAAAGTTGTGTATGGTGGGCGTGGTTTGGGATCTGGGAAAATATCAACTCTTGTACTATTTGGTGCATTTGGAACTCTACCATAAATGGCACCCATTCCACTTATAGCGCACCATAATTCAGGATTCTTTGTTCGCCTACTTGTTGATTGTGGAAAGTCTAATCTAATTTCAAAATGAAGATGAGCTCCTGTTGAACGACCAGTATTTCCTGATATAGCAATCGGTTGACTTGTTAAGACTAAATCATTTACACTAACCAAAGGCCTTTGTAGATGCATATAATAGAGATAAATCCATCTACCTTGCCACTGACTTTTTATAACAATATAATTTCCAGCACCATCGGGTTCATAGCCACCAATAGTATCATTAGGATTGTATCCAACGAAATGAACCATTCCAGCAGAAGCAGATCTCACCGTATCCCAACGAAGTAGTATATCAATTCCTCTATGTGCATTCTGGGGATCTTGATATCGAGGTTCTCCAAATAAGTAGCTGCCATTGGTTTGAACATTGTCAGGAGCAGGACGATTTAATCTAAATGTTTGACCAAATATTAGATTAGTCAGAATTAAAATGATAATTGTAAAAAATTTCAAAACATCTCCATTAATTTTTAATGGAATGATAATTAAAAAAATTTTTTCTTATTTGCAAAGTAAAATTATTAAAGTCTAAGTTGATTCTTTAAGATGGCATTTTTTAATATTTGTTTTAACAAAAATATAATTTACTTAATCAAAATCATTTTTTTCATTTCTGAATAAATTAAAGAATTATTTCTACTATTATTTAATTCATTTGATTTTACAACTTCCAATCTATAAAAATAAACTCCGCTTGATAGAGAATTTCCCAAAGATGAAAACTCAACTTCATAATAACCTGCTTTTCGATATTCATCAACTAAAGTCGATACAACTCTCCCAAGTATATCATAAACCTTGAGTGTATGCCAACCATCAACAGAGGATTTCCAGCTAATTCTGGTGTTAGGGTTGAAAGGATTCGGATAATTTTGATATAATATGAAATCCTGATTCGCAAAATTATCCTCTATATTCAAAGACGATAAATTAACTTCAAGGAATTCAGATGGCTCGATATTGCCGTTTCCATTTCCAGCGGGAACTTGACTTACTAAAATTCCAGCATTAGGAGTTTCATAGCTACCAACAGCTACGTAGATTTTTTGTGGAATATACCCCAACTCACTTTGAAGCCCAATTGTTCCTTCGAGAAAACTTCCAGCAGCATTTTGAACATTACCATTATGATCAAACCAACCAGACCAATTATTTGTGCTTTCATTACCAAGGAATGCACTCCATTTTGCAACCATTCCATTTTTTGCCCAAGGTGCCTGAATCATATTACTTAGTGAATCAGTGATGAAAATAAAATGATCTCTTCCAGTTGATTGAGCTGAATTTGTTGCAACGTATAGTTGACTACCATTCCATCCACAATAAAGATTTAATCCTTGATTGTTTGCGACAAGTGGAACTCCCGCATCAACTTGACCATCCATTACAAAAGTTTGTCCACTTCCACCTGTTCCTCCAATGTTAATATGGTAGTCATTACCATTATTATTATTCCAAGTGTTATCATTAAAATGAATAACAAATGCAACCCGATTAACAACTTGTGCAGGATTATTAAAAGGACCGATTTTAATTTTTAATGTATCATTTACTGGACCTTGCATTGGTGATTGAATTGCTGGTCCAGTTTGGTTGAATAAATAACTTCCAGCAGGCCAATAAACTTGATGGGGTGTATTCCATTGATTGCCTTGATTATTAACCCCCCAATGAAGTTTGCCACCTTTATTGACACCACTTACTATTATTGTTATAGTATCATCTTTAGTCGGATTGTTAGGTAGCCAAGTTACTCCACTATTACCAGCACCGCCACCAGTGTTATTTCCAATCCAGACGTGTCTGATTGGTGATTTTGAAATATTTCCTAATGAATCTACTGCTTCAACATAATAATCAACTAATTTATTGTTTAAGCCTTGAATAGTAGCAGAAAATTCTTTTGCTTTAAAAAGTGGCTGAGGGTTTGTTCTTGAAGGGATAAAAATTCCCTGCATATCTAAAGAATACCATTCTGTTACATCAGGACCACCAGCATAAGTCTCATTGTGTTTATTGTCGGGGCTATTAACACCATCAAGGTCTAATCTATATTTTAATTTGACAGAAGATAAACCATTAATATCAAAAACATAAGTCCAAACAGTAAGATTGTTTGTTTGTGGGATTCCCCATTCAGTGCCACCGGGGTTATATGGTTCTCGTTGTGGAAGATAAATTGATGGACCTGTAAGATCCTGCCCACCACTAATTGCTTGTTGAGCAAAAGGAATAGCCAAGTTGCAAGCACGTGCAGGATGAGAATCCCATATTCCATTCAATGAGCCATCCCAATACCAATAATCACTAGATAAAGCATTCAAGTAATATTTCCACGCATTTTTTGTATTAACAGAAGTCGGATTGATTTGTTCAGCTGTTTGAATAAAGTTCTTTGCAGCAGTAATAATCCCCCAACTATTTCTGTCAGGAGAATATCCTGTTGGATCAGGATCACCATTCCATTTCTTGAATTCAGGATCACCATTATCAGCACCGCTCCAACTTCCATCTTCGACGTGAATTACTTCATTTGGATTTGGTGGAAATCTTTGTAAGTAATCTTGAATTGTTGTGCATTCAAACCTATGAGAATTAGCTTGAAGCCAGTTAACGAATGCTTGGAAATTTGAGTTATAATAAGATTCACTTCCTCCACCATAATTATCACCATCGTGATGTAAAACTACAAGTATCGGACGTTGAGGATCTGTGTTATAAGGCTCAAGCTGACTTAAAACTGCCTCATAATTCAGAGCACCAAAACCACCGCGTCCATCCTCATTTCCCAAATATCTATCAGCTGGAACTGCAATTATTCTATATTCTTGCCCGGTTTGAGGATCAACATAAGCGACATATCTTGGTTGCCTGCTCCATCGCGCTGATACTTTTGTAGGAGCCCAGAGACCATTAAGTTGAATCCAATCTCCTGGATTTGGATTTACCACATCTGCTTTATTCGGTTCGTAAATATTTCCAGCAGCACTAAATGGATAATTAATACAAGCTCTTTCAAAATGAATATTGTCAACTAATACCCATTCAAAGCCTTCTTCAACTAATGCTGGAATCATTCTTGGTGAGAAAGCATTCTCAGGCGGGAAAATTCCTTTTGAATACGTTCCCGGGAAATTATTGTTAAATATCTCTTTATGATATTGAACTTGTTTTCTTATATCAGTTTTATCAATCAATCCCATAAGTGGATGATGATAGCCAAATCCAACTAAATCCATTCTTGGATTATTTAATGCAGTCCTTTGATTCCTTATATAATTCCAATGACTTTTCCAATTTGAAAAATTTTGATTTCCGTGACTTTCAAGATTGTTCAAATTTTCAATCAAACTTCCAGATAATGAAACCTGAGAGCCAAAGTGAGGCATATTTGCATTTATTCCTCTTTGCACAGCATTTCTTGGCCAACTTGTGTATGGTCCTACTCTTTGGTTGAAAATATCAAAAATCGAGAAAGGGTATCTATTTGCAATATGAGTTTGAACTACATTTTCATAAGGCCAGTAAATCGGTTGGTGCATATGCCATAGAAATGCTATGTAAATTTTGGGATTATTTTGTTGAGTCTGAGCGATAGTTAAATAGCTTATTAAAATAAGGCAAGCAAAAAATAATTTTTTCATAGTTTCCTTTTTTAGTTGTTAGTTAAAGTTTTAATAATTACTAGTCAATTCTATCTAATTTATAATCTTTTAAGTGACTTTTACCATCATCTCAATTTCTACAGCTGAATTTAGAGGCAATCCACTTACCCCAACAGCGCTGCGGACGTGCTTGCCCTTATCTCCAAAAATTTTCAACAATAATTCAGATGCACCATTTGCTATTTTGGGTTGAGCAGAATAGTCATCTGTACTATTTACAAAAACTGTGAGTTTAACGATTTCTTCAATCCTATCTAAAGAGCCTATCTCAGATTTGATAGCAGCTAAGCAGTTCAATGTACATACCTCTGCTGCTTTAATTGCATCTTCCTCAGAAATATCTTTTCCAACTTTTCCCTTAAATTTTATTTCACCTTTTACCAGTGGAACTTGCCCCGATGTCATTACTAAATTACCTATCAATTTTGCCGGCACATAAGCTGCAAGTGGTTTTGCAACTTCAGGTATTTCAAATCCAAGTTCTTTTATTTTTTCTTCTATCATAAAATTTCTCCTTATTTTTATGAATTGATTATAAACATTTAAATGGAGTTCAAATGTCTGAAAACAAATTTAACGAATTTGTTGAGTTGGTAAAAAAGCTTAGAAAAGAATGCCCCTGGGATCGTGAGCAAACGAATGATTCAATAAAATCTGCCACTATAGAAGAGGCTTATGAAGTAGTTGAAGCAATTGAACATAAAAATTTTGATGAATTAAAAAAAGAATTAGGAGATTTGCTTCTACACGTAGTTTTTCATACAGTAATTGCTGAAGAAAAAAATCATTTCAATATCGATAATGTTATTGAAACTATTTCAGAAAAATTAATTAGAAGACATCCACACGTTTTTGGTGATGTTGTTGTAAATGGTCAAGAGGACGTAAAAAAGAATTGGGAGAAGATAAAACTTAATGAAGGCAGAAAATCAATTCTTGATGGAGTTCCAAGTTCATTACCGGCACTTCAAAAAGCACATCGTTTGCAGGAAAAAGCAGCAAAAGTTGGTTTCGATTGGGAGAAGAAAGAGGATGTATGGAAGAAAGTAATTGAAGAGATTAATGAAATGCACGAAATCGAAGAGCAAAAGAAAAAATCTGATGATCCATTTTTACAATTAAAATTAGAAGATGAAATAGGAGATGTCTTTTTTGCTTTAGTAAATTACGCACGCTTTCTCAACATAAATCCAGAAGAAGCTCTTCGAAAGACCAATGAAAAATTTATTAAGAGATTTAATTATATCGAAAGAAAACTCAAAGAATCAGGTAAATCAATTGAAAATTCCAATTTAGAAGAAATGGATAAATATTGGAATGAAAGTAAGAAGTTTGTCTAATTATAAAATTTAATTACAGAATAATTCTATCCACCATTAGTTTTTGAAATATTATTCTTTTCATAAGCATCAATAATATCTTTAACTAATTTATGTCGCACAACATCTTCTTTATCAAAGTATACAAAACCCACTCCATTTATTCCTTGAAGTATTTCTTTAGCTTGAATCAATCCTGACTTGGTTTTAGAAGGTAAATCAATTTGTGTAATATCGCCTGTAATTATCGCTTTTGAATTTGCACCAAGTCTTGTTAAAAACATTTTCATCTGAAGCTCTGTTGCATTTTGAGCTTCATCCAAAATTACGTATGCATTATTGAGAGTTCTACCACGCATATATGCTAAAGGAACAATTTCAACGATTCCTTTTTCAATATAACCACGAAGCCTCTCTGAAGGCATCATTTCATCTAATGCATCATACAAAGGGCGGAGATACGGATCAATTTTCTCCTGAAAATCTCCTGGTAAAAATCCAAGACTTTCTCCAGCTTCTACTGCTGGACGAGCAAGAATTATTTTTTTAACTATACCTTTCTTCAATGCGGCTACTGCAATTGCTACTGCAAGATAAGTCTTCCCAGTCCCTGCTGGACCAATAGCAAAACATATATCGTTTTGCGCAGCAATTCTTATATAGTTTCTCTGACCTGGTGTTTTTGCTTTAATTACATCATTTTTTGTATAAAGGACAACATCTTCATAATCATCTTGAGATACTACTTCTTTTCCATCAAGAGTTAAAGTTAAAATTGTTTGAACATCTTGTGTGGTCAATTTATTACTAGTGTTGAGGACATAAATCATTTCTTTCAGAATTTTTTCAATTGTTTCAATCTCTTGTTGAACTCCTTTAATTGTAAATGTTTCTCCTCTAACCGTAATAATAGAGCTAAATCTGTCCTCTATTAACTTTAAATTTGAATCATTAGGACCTAAAAGTTCGGATACATTTATTCCACTTAGTGAAATTTTCTTTTCTATTGATGTCATATTATAATTCCTTTAAAATACAAAAAGCCCTCATCTTGATAGATAAGGGCTCTTTTTATATTTAAAGTCAATAATCAAACTATTGAACAGGAGCAGGTTTGAAATTTTTTCTCAATCTTTCGTATTTAGCTTTCTCTTCTTCAGTCAAATTAGGAATTTTGAACACTTGTTTAGGATAAATTAAATCAGGATTTTTAATTTTATCTCTATTAGCCTTGTAAATAACTGGCCAAGCAAATGGGTTCCCATAGTGTTCTTTCTTACGTGCAATACCCCATAAATGATCGCCTCTTACAACAGTGTAATTAATTTCTTTTACTTCTTCAATCCAATTATCCAATGATCTTTGCATATCAACGTGGACTTTGTTAAAGAATTCTGGAAGCGCACTAATTTTATTAGCCTTTAAAACATTCAAATCGGTTTGTCTGTCAGCTTTTGGACCTTCTTTTCTTGAAATTTTTCCGTTTAATTCATTAACTGCTTTTCTGAAATTATCGACATCACTTCTGTTTGCACCAACCATTTTATAAAGTTCATCAATACAATCTTCCGGATCTTGAAGATTCATAGCTTTGAGATTATCAACATCGGTTTTCAATGTGTTTACTTGTGTAGTTAATGCGCTTTTCTTTGCCTTAAGATTATTCATTTCGCTTTGCCATTGTTCTTTAGTCATTTTCTCTTGTGCAAGAGATAATATTGAGAATAATGCTACAAAGGCAATCAAGATTTTAATATTCTTCATTTTGTTTCCTCCATTATCTTAAAACTTTAAGTGAATTATTTAGGTAATTTTTCTAAGTTAGCTTTAGTTTCATCTTTTTGCTTTTGGCACTCTGCAAGTTTTCTGTTTTTCTCTTCGATTTGTTTCTCAAGTTTTGCTCTTTCTTCTTTGAGTGAGTTAGCTTCTCTTTCTAATGCTGCAACTTCATTTCTCAAAGAATTTAGTTCTGCTATTTGTGCCTCGCTCAATCCACCACAAGCACTCAATAAAATTGATAGTGAGATTGATCCAGTAACAAGAAAGATTCTCATTTTTTTTGACATATTTTTTCCTCCTGATGAATAAATATTTTTATTATTACAAAAATATCTAAAAAATGTTAAAAACTAATTAGGAAACAATTTTTTAATTTCAATAAATTTTTACTACTTAAGACAAATGATCAATTAAAAAGTTTCATTTTGAATTAAATTATTTTTATTAACTCAATGAAACTGGCAGGTAAATTTTAAAGCTTGTTCCAACGCCGAATTCAGATTCAACTTCAATTTTGCCCGAGTAAGAGTCAACTATTCTTTTTACAATTGATAGACCTAAACCTGTACCACTAACATTTTTTGTAAATTCATTTTTCGCTCGAAAGAATTCTGAGAAAAGTTTTTTCTTTTCATCTTCTTTCATTCCTATTCCTGTATCTCTAATTTCAGTAAGAATGAAGTTTCCAACTTGAGAAATTTTAATGAAAATATTTCCGTTGGGTCTATTATATTTTATTGCATTACTAATGATATTTGTAAACAATCTCGATATTTCATCTGCATCTGCATTAATAAATAATCCATTTTGCTGGTAATCAAAATCAACTGAGAGATTTGATTTTTGAATTTCAATTTGAAAAAGTTCAAGAATATTCTTTATTATTTCTGACAGATGGATTTTTTTAATTTCCTTTTTAATAGTTTTTAATTCCATTCGAGAAATATCGAGAAGATCATTGACCATTTTAAGTAATCCATCAAGTCTAATCATCGAGCGATTTATATAATCTTTCTTCTGTTCTTCCGTAAGTTTAATTTTTTCATCACTCATAATTTTCAGAAATCCATATACAGCAGCAATTGGTGCTTTTAGTTCGTGAGAAACCATAGATACAAATTGGGACTTAATTAGCTCGATCTTTTTTAGTTCAGTTATATCTTTGAAAACTATCACAACACCTGCAAGATTTTCACCCGGATGAAAAACTGGCGATGCAGTTGCTTCGATGAAAAACTCTCGGTTCGGTTTGAGTTCAATTTGTATGGTGTAAGATCTTTTCTCTTTCAAATCAGAAAGTAAAAATTTATTTATTAATTCTAATATCTCTGGACGAAGTTTATCAAGAATATATTCTTCAACTTTTATTTCTGCGAGCTCAAGGAATTTAAGAACTGCAGGATTAAATAGAACTGCAAGTCCTTCTTTATTTACTACAAGAACACCATCCGTTATTGAATTTATAATCGTATTGAGTCTTGTTTTTTCAAAGGCAACCTCAAGTAATCTTTCTTCTCTTTCTCTTCGCCATTTATCTTCTTCAAGAAGGTGAAGACGTTTTTGATAACCAGTCTTTATTTCCGTGAGCAATTCTTCTGGTGTGAATGGTTTTGGAATATAACTTTGAGCACCAAGTTTAGTTGCTTCAATAGCAGTATCGTAACTTGCAAAGGCAGTAGCAATAAAACAAACAGTGTTAGGATATTTTTCTTTTATTTTTTTTAACACCTCAATACCCTCAACATCAGGCATTTTAAGATCAATAATAGCTAAATCATATTCTTTCTTTGTTCCTAATTCAATTCCTTCTATCCCATTTTCAGCGACATCAACATCATATCCCTCCATTTCAAGAAGTCTTTGCACACCAATACGAAGTCCTTTTTCATCATCAACTACTAATATTTTCGGCTTTGATTCTTGCATTTTGCTTTGAATGTAAGTTTGATAACAAAGATAAGAAATTAATTGCCACTAAGACACAAAGACACTAAGATTCTTTGACCCTTTGTGGCAATTTATTTAATTGATCAATTTGCTTATACTTGTTCCTCTCGCGTAGTTTACTTTCCTTTCATTTCAAAATAATTTTCAAGTTTCTGAACAAACTCATCAATTACTACAGGCTTATTTATAACTTCATCTGCACTAATCCATTCTTTTTCTTCACTAGTTGAAGCATCAAACTTAAATCCAGTATCATAAGTTGCGGAGGTTAGTATAAAAACAGGAATATCTTTCCCGTGTTCATCTTTTTTAATTCTATGACAAAGAATAAATCCCGAATCATATTCTTCCATTATCAAATCAATCACACAAGCATCTGGTTTTGATTTTTTGAATACTTCCCAACCTTCTTTGCTACTGTTAGCAGTAATCACCTCATATCCTTTCGATTCAATTAGAATTTTGTTTTGTTCGAGAAGATCGAGATCATCATCAACTAAAAGTATTTTCTTTTTATCACTCATTTTTATCCCTCATTAAATTCTTAATTATTTGAAAATTGAGTTCGTGGTAAAGTTATTTTAAATGTTGTTCCTTTTCCTAATTCTGATACAAAAGTAATATTTCCTTTATGCATTTTAATAATTCCATAAGATATAGCAAGACCTAAACCAGTTCCTTTTCCAATGCTTTTGGTTGTGAAAAATGGAGTAAATATTTTACTTTGATTTTCTTTTGCAATACCTGTACCTGTATCGGAAAACTCAATAGTTACATCTTTTTCACTACAATTTAGATTGACTGTTAATAATTTCCTTTCTGTTTCCATCATAGCGTCACAAGCATTTTTTACGATGTTAATGAAAACCTGTTTAAGCTGATCTTCATCAGCTACTATTAAACAATTTTGAACACTTGCATTGAAAATAAAATCTACCTTCTTATAAGCAGGATTAACTGTAAATGGCTTTAAAGTATCCAATAGAGCTTTTTTGATATCAAATTCTTTAAGATTTAATTTGCCTTGTCTAGCAAAGTTCAGAAGATTCGAAACAATGTTTTTACATCTGTTCGCTTCCTCTAAAATTAAATCAAGATCAGCTTTGTAACGATCATCGTTATAATATTTTTCAAGCTCTTTTTTTAACATTGAAGTATATAACAAAATTGTTCCAAGAGGATTATTGATCTCGTGTGCGACGCCGGCAGCAAGTTGGCCGATTGATGCAAGTTTTTCAGCAATTCTTAATTGTTCCTGTGTATTGCTGAGATTTTCATAAGCAATTCTTAATTCATCAATAAGATAAGGCAAACACATTTCTTTTTCTGCGAGTCCTTTAGCTATAGCTATTGCATATTCACGACAAGTTTCATAACCACAAGCTCCACAGTTGAGTTCGTCCTTTGGTGTAAACTTTTTCGTCTGAGCAAGAATCTCTTTAATCTGGTCTTCAGAAGGCATTGGTCTGCGTTGATTATCAGCTTTGAAGTTCCTTGTGAGATTTAATTTTCTTGCATTGTATAAATTACTTTTCCAAATTCTTTTATCAACATTATTAATTTTCTCGTGGATATAATCAATAACTTTTTCTCTTCTTGAATAATAATTCAAAGTTGTATCAATAGCAGGACCACTAATACAACCTTCACAAAAAAGAATATCTGTGAACTTCGCATTGATATTGTTTTGAGCAATTTCTTCTATAATTTCTAAAACTTTTTTCTTTCCTTCAACCACAATAATGTCTTTTTCCAAAATATCATCAGTAATATCAGTTGTTTTTAATAATCCGCCTGCTAGTGAATATGCTTTGCCCATCATTGCGTGAGGAGGGTCGAATTCACTTTCTTCAAGAGAGTTTATATCAATCTCATTTTTTTTGATCATCTCTTTTAACTCGTGAAAAGTTAAAACGGCATCAATTGTACCGTGAACCTCATCTTCAACTGCTTCTTGCTTTTTTGCGACACAAGGGCCAATGAAAATAATTTTTATATCATTTCCAAATTCATTTTTGAGATATCTACCCAAAGCAATCATTGGAGAAACAACTTTTGCAATATTAGGAACAAGATCAACATAATACTTTTGAATAAAACTCACCACAGCTGGACAAGCAGAGCTTATAATTGTTTTTTCTGGCTCTGATTGAAGAATTTCGGAATAATAATTCGCAATCAAATCAGCACCAAATGCAGTTTCAATTACTTTTATGAATCCGAGTCTTCTTAAAGCAGAAGGAACTTTTTTGTAATTATCTGGAAATGATGCTGCAAATGAAGGTGCTACAATTGCTACAGCTTTATTTGTTCTAAGAAGTTCAAATGTTAGATCTATTTCAGAGAGAATTTGTTTAGCATCTTGAGAACAAACTTTAACACAATGACCACAAGCAATACATCTTTCTTCGATTACCTGTGCGCGCGCACCAACAACTCTTATTGCTGAAGCTGGACACTCTCTGATGCACGAATAACATCTCTTACATCTCTCGCTAATTGTGCTAACTACTGCGTTGCTCATCTAGATAGAATTGTATTATTACATTCAAGTATCATATCTTAATCTTAATTCTCAAATGTGTCTTAATCTTTCAAGATATAATCCAATAGAATCAATTCCTTAAAATTTTCTTTTTATCAAAATATTCTGTATGAAGAATTTCGTGCGCCTTATGTGAATTAGGTTCACCTAGAAATTCTCTGTATAAAGTTTTTACTGATTCATTTTCATAAGATTTCCTGTGCTTAGCATTTTCATCAATCTGATAAAGCACTTTAATACGCTTCATTACTTTCTCTGGTTTTTGATGAATCGGTTGACCACCACCATTTATACATCCACCCGGACAAGCCATAACTTCTATAAAATGATGCTTTGATTTTCCAGAAACAACTTCATCTATAATTTGTTTGACATTTCCAATTCCATTGACAACAGCAATATTAATTTCCATTCCGTTTATTTTGACTGTTGCTTCTTTAACACCATCCATTCCACGAATCTGTTCAAACTCAAGTTTTTCAAGGTCTTTTCCGGTTAATTTCCAATAAGCAGTTCTCAAAGCAGCTTCCATCACACCACCACTTGTTCCAAATATAGCGGCAGCACCAGTTGACTCACCTAAAGGATTATCAAATTCGCTCTCAGGAAGATCATTAAAATCTATTCCAGCAATTTTGAAAAATCTAACAAGTTCTCTTGTTGTTAGAACAGCATCTACATCTGGCAAAGTGTTTTCTTTCAATTCAGGTCTGGCAGATTCATATTTTTTCACAGTACAAGGCATTATTGAAACAACAAAGATGTCTTTTGGATCAATTCCCATTTTTCTTGCATAGTAAGTCTTTAATACAGCACCTTCCATTTCGTGAGGAGATTTGCAAGTTGAAATATGATCGAGAATTTCAGGATAGTTCATTTCAGCAAATCTGACCCAACCTGGGCAACAGCTTGTAAACATTGGTAAAGAGCCACCATTCTGAATTCTATTAATCAATTCAGAGGCTTCTTCCATTATTGTCAAATCAGCAGCAAAATTTGTATCAAAAACTTTCTTAAAACCAAGGCGACGAAGACCTGTAACTATCAAACCAGTGACATCTGTTCCTAAAGGCATATTGTATTCCTCACCAATTGATGCTCGAACAGCAGGGGCCACTTGAGCAATGCAGTATTTTTTTCTATCATACAAGGCAGCTGCAACTTCTTTGACAGAACTTTTTTCTCTCAATGCTGCAGTCGGACAGACAAGAATGCATTGTCCACATAGAATACAATCGCTAACATTTAATCCTTTATTATAAGGTGTTGTAACGATTGAAGCGAATCCTCTTTTAGTAAAATCAATAGCACCTATTTTCTGAACTTCGTGGCAAGCACGAACACATCTGCCACAGAGGATACATTTTGCAGGATCGCGTTCCATAGAGGCACTTGATATATCAATTGCGTGAGATTTCGTCTCTCCAACATAACGATGCTCTCTAACTCCATATCTTTCAGATAAATCCTGAAGTTCACAATTTTTATTTCTAACACAGATCAGGCAATCTTGAGGATGATTTTCAATTAATAGTTCAACAATAGTTTTCCTTGCTCTTCTTACGCGAGGTGAGTCTGTTTCAACTACCATTCCTTCAGATACTGGATAAGCACAAGCTGGTGTCAGTCCTTTAAATCCTTCTACTTCAACTGAGCAAATTCTACAAGCACCAGTTGGAATAAGATTTTTCATATGGCATAAAGTAGGAATTGTTATTCCAACTGATTTAGCGGCGTCAAGAATTGTCATTCCTTCTTCTGCGTTTACTTTAATACCATTTATAGTTAATTGAACCATTTATGACTCCAAAATTTCAATTTTTAGTTTTTCGTTTTAGAATTAATAAAGTTTTTAATAATCTCAACATTCAAAAGCTTAAAGAACAATCTTAAATAAAACTTGAACTTGAACCTGAACTTAAACTTTAATTAACGTTAATCGCATCGAAACGACAAGTTTCAACACACATTCCACATTTAACACATTTTTCATCAAGGATGTAATGTGCTTGACCTTTTTCACCTACAATAGCCTCAACAGAACATTTTCTTAGACATAAGCCACAACCAGTG
Source organism: Ignavibacterium sp. (assembly GCA_025056745.1). GTDB lineage: Bacteria > Bacteroidota > Ignavibacteria > Ignavibacteriales > Ignavibacteriaceae > Ignavibacterium. The sequence goes on along the minus strand of JANWVQ010000091.1, from coordinate 110,752 downwards.
CATTTCTCATTATCAATTGAAAATGTGAGAAGTTCTTTACAAACTCCAGCAGAGCATTTTCTATCGTATAAATGTTCTTCATATTCTTCACGAAAATATTTCAAACCTGATAATACAGGATTTGGTGCAGATTGTCCTAAACCACAAAGAGAAGTATCTTTAATAACATCAGCCAATCTTTGGAGATAAATCATTCCTTTAAATCTTAAAAGTTGTTCATTCTTATCTTTTCCTGAAGCATATCTTTGAGGAATTCTTTCGATTATCTCTAACATTCTTTTTGTACCTTCACGGCAAGGGACGCATTTACCACAACTTTCTTGTTGAATAAATGTCAGAAAATATTTTGCAACATCAACCATACAAGTATCCTCATCCATTACAACAAAGCCACCAGAACCCATCATTGCTCCAATTTCCTTTAGAGATTCATAATCTACCGGAGTATCTATTAAATGTTCAGGGATACAACCGCCTGAAGGTCCACCTATTTGAACGGCTTTAAATTTTTTACCATCAGGAATTCCTCCACCGATCTTAAATACTACATCTCCAAGAGTAATACCCATTGGAACTTCAACCAGGCCCGTATTTTTGACATTTCCACTTAGAGCGAAAACTTTTGTGCCTTTAGATTTTTCTGTTCCGATTTTTGCGAACTCTTGTCCACCCATCAAAATTATTGGTGGGACGTTTGCGAAAGTTTCAACGTTATTAATAACTGTTGGTTTGCCCCAAAGACCAGATTCTACTGGATAAGGTGGACGAGGTCTTGGCATTCCACGTTTGCCCTCTATTGAAGCTATCAAAGCAGTTTCTTCACCACAGACGAAAGCACCGGCGCCTTTTTTTATTTTTATATGAAGTGAAAATCCTTTATTGAGAATGTTATCACCAAGAATTCCATATCTTTCACAAAGGTTAATTGCATTCTGAAGCTTTTCAATAGCAAGAGGATATTCAGCACGGCAATAAATATAAGCTTGAGAGGCTCCAATAGCATAAGCAGCAATCATCATTCCTTCTATAACTCTGAACGGATCGCTTTCAAGCAAAGAACGATCCATAAAAGCTCCAGGATCACCTTCATCAGCATTACATATTAAATATTTTTGCTCAGCTTTTTGCTTGAATGCAAGCTCCCACTTTTTACCAGTTGGAAATCCACCGCCACCTCTTCCACGTAAACCGCTTATTGAAATTTCTTTAATTACCTCTTCGGGTTTCATTAATCTAATAACCTTGTCAAAAGCTTTAAAGCCACCATAAGCTAAATAAGTATCAATAGAATCAGGATTAATTATTCCACAGTTAGATAAAACAATTTTTCTCTGAAACTCGAAGAAAGGAATTTCATTTATGTTCTTTGCATCTTGATTACTTTTCCCGTGAGTTCCTAAAAGTTTTTCCTTAAAAATTTTCTTTTCAACAAGAACTGTTTGTAAAAATTTTGGAACTAATTTGGGAACTATTTCACAATAAGAAACTCTGTCCTCACCAGGAAGTTTTACATCCACAATTGGTTCAACTGCACAATATCCAATACATCCTGTCGATTCGACTATGGCATCAATGTTTAATTTCTTCAATTCCTCTAAGATTGTTTCTTTTACCTTACCTGCACCTGAAGCAAGACCACAAGTTCCCATTCCGATTATAATAATTGGTTTATCGTGCTCTTCGTATCTTAATCTTTTTCTTAAAGAGGAAATTTCTATTCTGCACTTTTCATCGTTGTGGCAAAGTGGTCCTTCAGTGCAACATTGAATAAAATGTTCACAAGGTGTTTGTGGAGTATGCCAACATTTTTCACAACATAATTGATCAAAGTTTTTCATTCTGTTACCTCTGCTTTATCAGTTTTCTTTATTGTCTGATATTTTTTCAAAATCTTTGGAATATCTTTTACTGTTATTCTACCGTGATAGTCTTCATTAACAAGTATCACTGGTGCAATTGAACAAGCACCGATACAATTAACTACTTCTAATGTGAACTGCTTATCGCGAGTTGTTTCTCCCGCTTTAATTTTAAGTTCATTTTCTAACGCATAGAGTATATTCGCAGAATTTTTTACGTGACAAGCAGTTCCTCTACAGACTCGAATAATGTTTTTTCCCAGAGGAGTTAATCTGAATTGATTATAAAAAGTTGCTACACCATAAACTCTGCTCAAAGGAACACCGACAAAATCAGAAATATCTCTCAGTGCATTTTCTGGTAAATATCCATAAATATTTTGAACATCTTGAAGTAAAGGAATTAAACTACTTCTATCGTTTGGCTGGTAGTTTTCAAATATTTTCTCGTGCATTATTACCTCTGATATTGAATTCGAGAAATAAAGAACATATTAAATGCCATTCGATAGCGTTAAAAATGCTTCAATTTTAATTGTTTTTAAATCAATAATTAACAATTATTAAATTTTTTCTTAAGTATGAGAATTTTTAGAGAAAATCTTTGGTTAGATTAAAAATTCTAATAATTGACCGAAACGATTTATATAGAATACAACATTTCGATCATTGAAGAGTTTTGCAGGTGAGGGACCAAAAACTTTAATGAATCTTTTATCAAACATAAGTTTTTCTATTTGCTCAAATGAAGTTGTTTCATAACAAATATGATTAAGATGATTTCCAAATTTTTTCAAAGAATTATAAGAAGTCGAGTTTGGATTTAATGGCTCTATTAATTCGATAAAAGAATCATTAAAATTTTTATATAAAGCTAACTTTGAGTTTTGTAATCCATCATCTACCTCTGAGATTTTTTCTAAATATATCATTTGCTTTTCATATTGTTCAATTGACTCTACTACTATCCCAAGGTGGTGAAATTTCAAATTCATTTTTGCCTCATTTATGCTCATAAATAAAAAAGATTTTAATAGAACTTTGCTGTTTCTGAATTGATGAACAAAATATTTAGAATTATTTTTCAGTTAGTAAAAATAATTATTTGAAAGTTCTAATGATATCTGAAAAACTTAAAAGCATAATTTTAAAGGAACTCAACTTATCCGATTTCGATATAAAAGAAGAAACTCTTGCAAGCGAAGTCCCGGGATGGGACTCTCTTAAAAATTTTACCATTTTTCTCTCAATTGAAGAAGAGTATGGTATTAAATTTTTAACAGAAGAAATTCTTTCAATAAAAAATGTAGGTGATTTGCAAAAACTGATCGATTTAAAAACGAATGGTAATGAAAAATAAATTTTATGCTTAATATTTATTTCCTCTCGAATTATTCAATCGAATTTATTTTTGAATCACTTAGAAAGAAATTAATTGAATTTCAAATTGAGTTTAATATTATCTACCCCGGTTTTAATCAATACTCTCAACAAATCTTTAATCCCGAATCTGAATTGTATACAAAAAGTCCAGAAATTGTTTTTATTAGCATTGATTTGAATAACTATTTTGCAAACAATTTTGACTTAAAAAATAATCCTCCAATTACTGAAAACGTCTCAAACCAAATTGAACAAGTCTTTCAATCCTTTGAAATTATTTCTGAGAAACTTAAAAATTCTACAATCTTTATTGATAATTTTTATCTTGATTCAACTTTTAACTTTGGAACGTTAGAGTATAATTTTTTTAATCTTGAAGAGCTTATTAGTAAATTAAACAGCAGACTGATCGAAATTCAACAAAGACATCATAACGTAAAAATCATAGATATAAATGCCCTGATAAATAAATACGGACAAAAAGAATTATTTGATTACAGGTTACTTTATCTCGCAAAATTCAAGTGGAATAAAAAAGGCATAGATAAATTATCTGATTTATATATCTCACATATCAAATCTTATTTAGGGATCAGAAAAAAATGTGTTGTAGTAGATTTAGATAACACATTATGGGGCGGCATAATTGGTCAAGATGGAATTGAAAACATAAAACTAAGTAATGATGGAATTGGAAAAGCCTTTTACGACTTTCAATCTTATTTACTAAAACTATACAATCAAGGAATACTGTTGGCAATATGTAGCAAAAACTCTGAAAATGTTGTCAATTTAGTTTTTGAAAAACATCCCTATATGATTCTTAAACCTGAGCATTTTGCAGTAAAAAAAATAAATTGGAATAACAAGGTTGAAAACATTATCGAAATTGCGAAAGAATTGAATATTGGATTAGATAGTTTAGTTTTCCTCGATGACTCCAAATTTGAAAGAGAGTTAATTAAACAGCAACTACCTCAAGTTGAAGTTCCAGATTTACCTGATGATCCTTCTCTCTACACTATTTTCATAAGTGAGTTAGATTACTTTAACTTTCACAAACTTACTGACGACGACTTTAAAAGAAATGAATCATACAGATTAAATTTCGAAAGGAAAAAACAGGAGGAATCTTTTTCAAATATTAAGGATTACTTACGCTCTTTGAATATGAAGGTTGAGATCAAAAAAATTGATGATTTTACATTCCCTCGCATAGTTCAACTGATACAAAAAACAAACCAATTCAATACAACCACAAAAAGATATACTGAATCAGAAATAATGCAGATGAGAAACTCTGATGAATGGGAAATTTATTCCTTTTCAGTGAGTGATAAATTTGGTGATAATGGAATTGTTGGAGTTTTTATTTTGAAATTTTATAATGAAAGTTCTAAAATAAATATTGATTCTTTTATAATGAGTTGTAGAGTTATTGGAAGAGAGATTGAAGATGCAGTTTTATATTTTATTGTAAACAAAGCAAAAGAAAAAAATATAAAGACATTAACTGCTGATATTATTCCAACACCAAAAAATGAACCTTGCCGAAACGTTTATAAAAATTATGGTTTTGAAGAAGTGAAAGAAAATTCGTGGGCTTTGGATATTACAAAAAAAGATTTTGAGCTACCAGATTATTTTCAATTAATTTCCTTGTAGAAAAATATTGTTTGACTATCACCTTCAATCGGTGATAGTGTCCACTTTTTCATTTGATAGTATTTGATTATGTTATTGTTGTTCTTTCTTATTGTGGCTCTGACAGTTCCTACATTTCTCTTTTTTAATTCTTCAAAAAATTTTTTGTATAAATCTTCAAGTATTAAAAATCCGAGGTTCATTCCAGATTTGTAATTTGAGTCAATTCCAAAACTAATTACACTATAAATCGGTTGCTTTAGATTCGACTCGTAATTTTTTATCTGTTTATATTCATCTTTTCCAATTAAAGTTCTGAATTTAGGAGCCAAAAAAAGAAAAAATCTTTTATCAAAAAAAAGATATGGTTTTGTAAGAAAAGAAATCACTGTGGGGAAAAGCAAATCTCGATTCATTTTAGTTTGAAAACCCAAACGAGCGCCACAAATGTAACCAATTACTCTTTTTTCTTCTTCATCTACTGCACATAAGATAAAACTGTCAAATTCGTTTTTATTATTAAGCCATTTCAGATATTCTCTTGTATAAAAATTCCCAAGACGAGAATTGAAATGATCTTTGAATGTTTCTCTGTGAATTTTGACCAACGAATCTAGGTATTCAGATTTTAAGTTAGAGTAAGATATTTTCATAGTAGTAACTTTTTTATTTTTTCAAAGCATCAAAATTACATCATTAAAATCATAAGAAAAGAAATAATCTCAAATTTTTATAAAATAAAAAAGTCACCTTGCTTCAATTAAAAGCAAAAGGTGACTTGAAAATTTTAATTTGAAAATTATTTATAAGAATGAAGGATTTTCATATAGTTTGCGCGTTCAAATTTTGAAGGGTCATCAACATTCATATAACTCATACTACCGCGCATCATCGATAGAGATTCATATTCTTTTTCTTCCATCCAAGTTTTCATTTCTGAAATTACATCAGCAATATGAGATATTCCAAATTTTAATAAACAAGATAGCATTTGAGTAACTTTTGCTCCAGCCATTATCATTTTTATAACATCTGAAGCATTATAAATACCACTTGTAGCAGCTAAATCCGCATTAACTCTATTATAAAGAATAGCAATCCATCTTAAAGGTAATCGCATCGCCATCGGTGTACTAAGTAGAACATTTGGAACAACTTCTAATTTTTCTAAATCAATATCCGGTTGATAAAATCTGTTGAATAAAACTAAACCATTTGCACCAGCCTTAACGAAATTAGATGCAACATTAGCAGTTGATGTGAAAAATGGATGCATTTTTACTGCTATTGGAATTTTTACTGAAGACCTCACTGCTTTAATTATATCAATATACATTTGTTCAACTGCATTTCCGGATTTATGAATATCAGTAGGGAGGATATAAATGTTTAACTCTAATGCGTCTGCACCAGCCTGCTCGATTAATTTTGCATACTCAGTCCATCCACCTAAGGATTTTCCATTAAGACTTGCAATGATCGGAATGTTGACAGCTTCTTTAGCTTTTCTAATGTGTTCTAGATATTCCTCTGGTCCTGCTTTGAATTCAAATGGCTCTGGGAAGTAACTAGTTGCTTCTGCATAGCTTTCTGAATGTATTGAAGTATGATAGTCGAGTTCAAACTGTTCGTGTTCAATTTGCTCTTCAAAAATTGAGTATAAAACAACTGCACCAGCACCAGCATCTTCCATTTCCCTAATATTTGAAATCTTTTCCGATAAAGGACCTGCAGAAGGAACTATCGGTGACTTTAACTTCAATCCAAGATAAGTTGTTGTAATATCCATTTTAATTTCCTTTGTTATTTTATTTCCTTATGAAATCATCAATTAGATTTTTCTGGCTCCCAAGCAGCCATTCTTTCATATTCTTTCCATCGTCTAATCACATCTTCCTGAGCTTCTTTGATAAGTTTTTCAGCAAGTTCAGGATGAGATTTAGTTAACATCTTATATCTTGTTTCCATATATGCGTAATCTTTCAATGGAATCTTTAAACCTTTTGATTCTAGTTTAAATGGATTTTTACCTTCTTTAGCTAATTCAGGATTGTATCTATATAACGGCCAATAACCTGAATCAACCGCAGCTTTTTGATTATTCATAGCAGTAGCCATATTTATTCCGTGAGCTATACAATGACTATAAGCAATAATTAGCGAAGGTCCTTCGTAAGCTTCTGCTTCTATGAAAGCTCTAAGTGTATGCTGATCATTTGCACCCATAGCAACCCTAGCAACATATACATTACCATAACTCATAGCCATTAGGCCAAGGTCTTTTTTACCAGCAGGTTTTCCAGCAGCTGCAAATTTTGCAACAGCACCCCTTGGAGTCGCTTTGGAGCTTTGTCCACCTGTATTTGAATAAACCTCTGTATCTAATACTAACATATTAACGTTTGCTCCACTTGCAAGAACGTGATCTAATCCTCCATATCCAATGTCATAAGCCCAACCATCACCACCAATTATCCAGACACTCTTTTTAACAAGATAATCAGCAATGCTTAATAGATGTTTAATGTCTTCGCTCTTTCCGTTGGAATTTGATTTTAATAATTCATTTAATTTTTTCTTTAGAATTTCGACTCTTTCTCTTTGCTCATAAATATCTGATTCATCTCTTTGTTGTGCATTTATTAATTCAGATACAAGGGTTTCACCTATATCATTCGCTAATTTGATCAACAAATCTTTTGCTTGATGATTATGCTTATCAATTGCTAGTCTGAATCCATAACCAAATTCAGCGTTATCTTCAAATAGTGAATTTGACCAAGTCGGACCTCTGCCATTCTTATCAGTTGAATATGGAGTAGTTGGTAAATTACCACCATAGATAGATGAACAACCTGTTGCATTTGCAATTAAGGCTCTATCACCAAAGAGTTGAGTAACTAATTTTACATAAGGAGTCTCGCCACATCCTGCACAAGCTCCAGAGAATTCAAACAGTGGTTGCAAGAATTGTGAATCTTTGACTTTTGTTATTGCAACTTTTCTTCTATCAAGGTCTGGTATGTTGAAGAAAAATTCCCAGTTTATTCTTTCTGTCTCCCTAAGTGGGAGTTGTGGTTGCATATTTATTGCTTTTAATCGAGTCTCTTTTTTATTCTTAGCAGGGCATACATCGACGCATAATGCACAACCAGTGCAGTCTTCTACTGCCACTTGCAAGGAGTATAATAAGTTATCACCATAATCTTTTGATCTGAACTTTGTGTATTTGAAAGTTGGAGGTGCATTTTTGACAGTATCCTCTGTAAATATTTTTGCCCTTATTGTAGCGTGAGGACATACCATCACGCATTTGTTACATTGGATACAAGTTTCTGGATCCCAAACAGGAACTTCTAATGCAATATTTCTTTTTTCATATCTTGCTGAAGAAAGAGGGAAGGTTCCATCAACGGGCATTTTGCTGACAGGAATTGAATCGCCTTTCCCTTCAATAATTTTTGCTAATACTTCTCTAACAAATTCAGGAGCATCACCTTGAATTGCTGGTTGAAGTTTAATATTACTTGTAATTTTATCTGGCACAGGTACTTCAAACAAATTATCTAAAGTCTTATCGACAGCTTCAAAATTCATCTGAACAATCTTGTCGCCTTTTGCACCGTATGTCTTTTTGATCGAATCTTTAATCAGTTTAATTGCTTCTTCTTTTGGAAAGATATTTGAAATTGCGAAGAAACAAGTTTGCATTGTTGTATTTATTCTGACACCCATACCTGTTTCCTGAGCAACTTTATAAGCATCAATAATATAGAACTTCATCTTCTTTTCTATTAAATCACGCTGAACTTTTTCTGGCAATGAATCCCAAACTTTATCTTTTGGCACTTGAGTATTAAGTAAGAATGTTGCCCCCTCAACAGCATCTTGTAACATATCAAGTTTTTCTAAGAACACTTGTTGATGACAGGCTATAAAGTTTGCTTTGTTTATTAGATAAGTTGACTTTATAGGTTTAGGGCCAAATCTTAAATGCGATACTGTTATTGAACCTGACTTTTTCGAGTCATAAACAAAATATCCCTGAGCGTAATAATCTGTTCCTTCACCAATAATTTTAATCGAGTTCTTGTTAGCACCAACAGTTCCATCAGCACCAAGTCCATAAAATTTACCCCTGAAAGTTAAAGGATCTTCAACAGAGAAATTCGGATCGTATTCTAAACTTGTATTAGTAACATCATCTATAATTCCTATAGTAAAATGATTTTTAGGTTTTTCTAATGACAAGTTATCGAAAATTGCTTTAACCATTCCTGGGGTAAATTCTTTTGATGAAAGTCCGTATCTTCCACCAACTATTTTCGGGAAAGCAAAATTCAACTCGCCATTAATATATTTTTCTGAAATTGCATTTACCACGTCCAAATACAGAGGTTCACCAGCACTTCCCGGCTCCTTGCATCTATCTAATACAGCAATTGATTTAACTGACTTAGGAATTGAATTAATGAAGTGTTCAACTGAAAATGGCCTATATAATCTAACTTTGATTGCTCCAACTTTTTCTCCTTTGGAAACCAAATAATCAACTGTTTCTTCAACTGTTTGAGTAGCAGAACCCATTAAGATTATTATTCTTTCAGCTTCGGGATGTCCAACATATTCAAATAGTTTATATTGTCTTCCTGTAAGCTGTGCGAACTTATCCATTTGTTTTTGGACTATGTTAGGACAAGCAAGATAAAATGGATTTACAGTTTCTCTACCTTGAAAATAAACATCTGGATTTTGTGCTGTTCCCCTGATTACAGGATGGTCTGGAGATAGAGCTCGATTTCTATGGGCAATAATTAAATCATCGTTTAGCATAAATCTCATATCATCTTTTGTCAACTCTTCAATTTTCATAACTTCGTGTGAAGTTCTAAAACCGTCAAAAAAGTGTAAGAAAGGAATCCTTGACTCCAATGTTGATGCTTGAGCTATAAGAGCAAAGTCCATTACCTCCTGAACAGAACCAGAGGATAGAAGTGCAAATCCTGTTTGTCTAACTGCCATAACATCTGAATGATCACCGAATATTGAAAGTGCCTGAGCAGCAATTGACCGAGCAGAGACGTGGAATACTGTTGGCGTTAATTCACCAGCAATTTTGTACATATTAGGGATCATTAACAACAATCCTTGAGCAGCAGTGAATGTAGTTGTAAGCGCTCCGCTTTGTAATGAACCGTGTACAGCCCCAGCGGCTCCGCCTTCACTTTGAAGTTCTGTAACAGTTGGAGTAACTCCCCAAATGTTTTTCATTCCTGCTGCTGACCAAGCATCACACCACTCAGCCATATTTGAAGATGGGGTAATAGGATATATTGCAATAACTTCATTAGTATGAAAAGCCACATACGCAGCGGCTTCATTACCATCTATTGTTACTTTTTTTCTTTCCATTTTAATCCAAATTGATTGTTATTGAAAATCCGATATCAAATTGATGTTTTATAGTCAACAATAATACCACCCATTTTTTTTGAAATTTTTAAGAATTTTCAATGATTATTAAAAACATATCAGATTTGAAAAAGTCTGTTTCCTTAAGTTTCCCATTTTTAAGAATATTTTGAAAAATTAGTTTGATTTACTACTTTTATGCAAAATTTTGGAGCAAGTATGGAAAATCCCGATTTTAACCAGCCTCAAAGACAATTCAAGTCAATGACTGTGGGAGATTGGTTAATAACTTTTATTATTCAATCCATCCCAATAATTGGTTTTATTATGCTGTTTGTTTGGGCTTTTGGAGATAACACTCATCCAAGTAAGAAAACTTGGGCTCAGGCAACTTTACTTTTTCTTTTAATTGCTGTTGGATTAGCTGTATTGTTCTTTTTCTTTTTAGGAGGATTCTTATTCTCTATCTTTAGTCAATTTGATTATAACTATTCTACATAAAATTAAAATTTTATTTGATAAGTTTATAACTCCTAAAAATGGTGCATAATTAAAATCCTAATTATGCCTTATAGAAAGAATGTCTCCATCTTTCACTATGTATTCTTTTCCCTCAAGTCTCCATTTTCCAGCTTCTTTAGCTTTTGCAAATGAACCAGTTTCTATAAAATCATCATAGTGAACAACTTCTGCACGAATAAACTTTTTGAAGAAATCTGAATGAATTACTCCCGCGGCTTCTTGAGCATTCATTCCTTTTTTAATTGTCCAGGCTCTACATTCATCTTCACCAACAGTGAAGAAAGATTGCAAACCGAGTAAATCATAAGCTTCTCTTATAAGTTTATCTAAAGCAGATTCTGTTATTCCATAATCTTTCATAAAAACTTTTGCATCCTCTTCTGACAAATCAACCAATTCCATTTCAATTTTGCCAGAGAAAAATAGAATTTTTGTATTAAATCCAGATTTCTTTTTTATCACTTGAACTAAAAATTTTTCAGAATCTAACAACTGATTTTCATCAAGATTTAAGGCAATAAGCATAGGTTTGATTGAAAGCAATTGATATGTTTTAAGGATTTGATATTCGTCTTTATCAAAATGATGATATCGCAAGGCAATTTCACTTTGTAAAATTTCAAAACATTTCTCTAAGACAGAAAGCTCTTTTTTTAATTTTTCATCTTGTGTCTTCAGAATTTGCTTTTTAAGATTTTCAACTCTTTTTTCTACTACAGCTAAGTCCGAGAGAATAAATTCAGTTTCAAATGTATTGATATCTCTCAACATATCAATACTTCCTTCAGGATGAGGAACGAGTGGATTTTCAAATAATCTGACTACTTGAACTAGTGCATCATTTGTTTTGACTTTAGACAAAAAATTCCCCGTAAATTGAGTTGAACCCGAATCTCCTTTCTGTAGGCCAACTACATCGACAACTTCAATTGTTGCATTAACTTTTTTCTTTGGATTAAAAATAGATGTGAGTTTATCTAATCTTTTATCTGGCACTTTAATAACCGCTTGATGAGTTTCTGACTTACCAATATCGGATTGTTGTATATGGGTTTTTGTAATTGTCTGAAACAATGTTGTCTTTCCAGAAAAAGGAAGCCCAACGATACCAATTTGCATTTATGCCTCTTAAACTTATTGTTAGTAATTATAATTACAAATATACAAAGATTGCTTGTGGTAGGTTTAGAGAAGAAAGCTTATTAATAATAAAATGAGCCAAAGAAGAAAAGTTTTTTCTTTTTTACGAAAATGAAATTAAATTAATTGAAAAAAGTTTAGAGAGATAATGTTCAACTGATTTAATTCAAACATAACATAGAAGAATTCTTATATTTGATATGTAAAAAAACTTATATAAGATGGAGGTTATATGAGATACTTAAAAGTGTTACTACCGATTTTATTAACAATATTTGTGGTTTATTACTGCACAACTGTTCCAATAACTGGAAGAAAACAATTAAATATAATTCCGGCATCACAAATAAATGCTCTGAGTTTTCAACAATATAGTGAGTTTATAAAATCCAATAAATTAAGCGAAGATGCTCAAGCAACTGCAATGGTTAAAAAAGTTGGTCTAAATATTAAAACAGCAGTTGAAAAATATTTTGCAGAAAGAAATTGGAGTAAACAACTCGAAGGTTATCAATGGGAGTTTAATCTTATTGAAAGTGATGAAGTTAATGCTTGGTGTATGCCTGGAGGAAAAGTAGTAGTTTACACTGGAATTTTACCAATAACAAAAGATGAAACTGGTTTAGCAGTAGTTATGGGACACGAAATTGCTCACGCTATTGCTCAACACGGTTCAGAAAGAATGAGTCAAGGACTTCTACAACAATTAGGCGGAATGGCTTTAGATGTAGCTCTTCAAAATGAACCTGCTGCAACTCGCGAATTATTTATGACTGCTTATGGAATTGGTTCAACTTTAGGTGTTATTTTACCATACAGCAGGACTCACGAAAGTGAAGCAGATAGACTTGGATTAATTTTTATGGCTATGGCAGGCTACGACCCAAATCAAGCAGTTGATTTTTGGCAACGTATGGCAAACTTAAACAAAGCAAAATTACCTGAATTCTTAAGTACACATCCATCAGATAAGACAAGAATAGAAGATTTAAAGAAACATTTACCTGAGGCATTAAAATATTATAAAAGATAATATGAATGTAATAGAAATCATTAAAAAGAAACGGGATAAAAAAGAATTAACTGAATCAGAAATTGATTTTCTAATTTCAAAATATACCACTCGCGAAATTCCTGATTACCAATTTTCAGCCTTTTTAATGGCAGGATTCATAAATGGTTTCTCAAAAAAAGAAACTGCTTTTTTAACTAAATCGATGTTGCATAGTGGTAAAGTTCTAAACCTCAATTCGATCACAGGTAGGAAAGTAGATAAACATTCAACAGGTGGTGTTGGAGATAAAACTTCTTTGATCATTGCTCCAATAGTTGCTTCAATCGGAATATATGTTCCTATGATTTCCGGAAGAGGTTTAGGTCATACAGGTGGAACTTTGGATAAATTAGAGTCAATACCTGGATTCAAAACAAATTTATCTATAAAAAAATTTGAGACAACTCTGAAAAAAGTTGGAGCTGCTTTAATTGGACAAACAAAAGAAATAGCTCCCGCTGATAAATTCATTTATGCCTTAAGAGATGTTACTGGAACAGTAGAATCAATCCCTTTAATCACTGCAAGTATTATGAGCAAGAAGCTTGCTGAAGGAATTGATGCTTTGGTTCTTGATGTAAAAACTGGTTCAGGTGCTTTTATGAAAAATCAATCTGAAAGTGAAATGCTTGCGGAATCTCTCGTATCAACTGCTAAATCTTTCAAAAAAGATTGCATCGCTGTCATTAGCGATATGAATCAACCTTTAGGTAATCATATTGGAAACTGGCTCGAAGTCTTAGAATCAATTGAGATTCTTCGTGATGGAAAGAAGAATGATTTAACAGAGTTGTCACTGATTTTATCTGGTATAATGATCTATTTAGGGAAAAAGGCAAAATCAATAGATGAAGGAATTGAATTAGCAATCAAAGTCTTAAAATCTGGTCAGGCTTTTGAAAAATTTCTTCAAATAGTTAAAGCACAAAGTGGGAATATCAATATAATACTTAACTCAAATGAATATCCTAAATCGAAATATTATTTTGAATTAAAATCCGAAAAGCAATGTTTTATCAAAGAAATGAACACTTATGAAATTGGGATGGCAGCTTTAGAATTGGGTGCAGGGAGAATGACTAAAGATGATAAAATAGATCATAAAGCAGGAATTATTTTCCACAAGAAAATTGGTGAACAAATAAATAAAAATGATACAATTTGTTCCCTTTATTCTGATTCTCAAGAAAAAATCAATTTAGCTAAATCAAGAATTCAAAAGGCAATAAAATTCACAGATAAAAAAACAAAGCCAAAAATTCTAATTAAAAAAATAATAAGTTAATCACAGGAGGTTATTATGGTTTCCAAAGAAGATATAGCAAAAGAGTTGCAAAAAAGTTATTGGATGGAAATAGAAACAGTTATGAATTACATTGCTCATTCTGTTAATCTTGATGGAGTTAGAGCTGAAGAAATTAAAAAGTCCTTAGCTGCCGATATTACTGAAGAGATAACTCACGCACAAACTTTAGCCAAAAGAATTAAAGAACTTGATGGATTAGTTGAAGGTTCAAATTTTTTCAAACCAGAGCAAGTGTTTCTACAACCCAATGAAGATACAACTGATGTTGTCTCTGTGATTGAAGGTGTAATTGAAGCTGAAAAAGGTGCTATTGCTCAATACAATAAAATCATAAAAATGTGTGAAGGAGTTGATTATGTAACTCAAGATTTAGTAATAGGTCTTCTTGCACAAGAAGAATCTCATTTGATTGAATTTCGAGGATTCTTAAAAGAATATAAAAAGTAGTTGTTTTACTCTGATTAGTTGATTGTTTGACAATACAAGTCATTCAATCAACTAATCTAATTTCTAAATAACTTTCAAATCTATATTCTACCCTCAAATTACTTTTATATTTATAATTCCTGTAAGTATATTTTGCAAAAGAAAATATCACTTTAAGAGGTTACAATGTTATTTATAATAGCAACATTGGGTGCAGCAGCTGCATTCTTTGTTTTTCAATCTGCTAAAAAGAGAGGAAGTAATACTGAGGCTACATTTTCATTTATTGGATTTTTGATTGCTGGTACCATAGCAATATTACAATGTTTTACAATGATCCCAGCAGGACACGTTGGAGTGATAGATTTCTTTGGTAAAGTAAGTGATCAAACCTTATATCCAGGAATTAATTTCGTTAATCCTTTAGCTAATGTTATTAAATTTGATGCGAGAACTCAAGAATTGAAAGAAGAGATGACTGTACCTTCAAAGGAAGGTTTAAGTATTCAGCTTGAGATCAGTCTTTTGTTTTCTTTGAGCTTCGAGAATGCAAACAAAATTTATAAAACAGTTGGAGAAGACTATACCTCAAAAGTCGTTATTCCACAATTTCGTTCTGTAGTTCGAGGCGTAACAGCAAAATATGAAGCAAGAGCACTTTACACGGCTGAAAGAGAAAAGTTAGCAAGACAAATTGAACAAGAATTAACAACTTTAATAGGACCTCGGGGCGTCACAATTGAAGCAGCTGCTCTTCGTAAAATAACTTTACCAGCAGGTTTAACTGCATCAATCGAAGAAAAATTAAAAGCTGAACAAGAAAGTCAGAGAATGCAATTCGTATTAGAAAAAGAAAGATTAGAAGCTGAACGAAAAAAAATTGAAGCTCAAGGAATTTCAGATTTTCAAAAAATAGTTTCTCAAGGTATTAGCGAACAACTACTAAAATGGAAAGGAATTGAAGCAACAGAGAAATTAGCAAATTCACCCAATTCCAAAATTGTTGTAATTGGTTCTGGTAAAGAAGGTTTACCAATTATTCTTGGTGGAGATAGATAATAGAAGATAATTATGATAGAAACAATTCATACAATAAACATTCTGTTACCAATTTTTTATTTCCTTACCTTTTTAATTTATCTGTATGACTTCCAGACTGACGACAAATTAACTAAATCAAAAAGGTTTTTTCTTTCCTTAACTCTTGTTGTTCATTTAGTTTATATTTTGCTGAGAACAATAGAATTCGATCATCCTCCTATTACAAACGTTTTTGAAGTATTTACTTTGCTTGCGTTTTCTGTAAGTTTTTCATATTTGATTCTCGAATTAGTTACAAACATTCGAGGAACAGGCTTGTTTATAATAATCTTATCATTTGCATTTCAAATTGTATCCAGTCTTTTTATAAAAGATTTATTCCAAGTTAGAGAAGAACTTAGAAGTAACCTTTTGGGAATACACGTTTTCAGTGCTTTAATTGGTTATGCAGGTATTACAATTTCTGCTGTGTATGGATTTTTGTATTTGCTATTATATGATTCTTTGAAACAAAATAAATTTGGATTACTCTTTGACCGACTACCTAATCTCGAAATACTTGAAAAATTATGTTTCTATTCAGCCGTAATTGGTTTTATTCTTTTAACAATAGCCATCACTATTGGGATAATTTGGCTACCACAAACAAACATTAATTTTTCTTATACTGATCCGAAATTGTTAGGGACATTTTTAATATGGATTATTTATGGAATTGGAATATTGAGAAAATTTTATGGAAAATTAAGGGGCAGAAAATTAGTTATAGTTTCTATAATCGGTTTTTTATTGACTATTAGTTCAACAATATTATCTAATTTTCTTGCAAAAAGTTTTCATTCATTTTATTGATACTCAATGAACATAATTGGTATTTCAATAAATCATAGAACTGCTTCGGTGGAATTGAGAGAATCACTAAATCTCAATTCAGATGAACTCAAGAACTTGATTTCAACTCTAAAACAGAACATTCTAAAAGAGGGATTGATTATCTCTACTTGCAATAGAACCGAAATCTTGGGAATTACATACTCAGATAGCATATCTTTCGATAATTTGATATCAACTCTAATAAACTTCAAAAAAGTAAATGGTATATCATCAGATTTATTTGAGAAATATCGATCTTTACAAGTGGTAGAGCATCTGTTCAGATTGATAACAGGTATTGATTCAATGTTAGTTGGTGATAATCAAATCTTTAAACAAGTTAAAGATTCATTTCAACTTGCTGATGAACATAATTTCATTGGGTTTTATTTTAAGAAGATTATGGATTTCTGCCTTCGAATTGGAAAGAGAGCAATTACAGAAACTTCCATAAGCGAAGGTGCGGTAACAATAAGTTTTGCTGCTGTTCAATTGATTGAGAAAATTTTTGCTAATTTGTCAAAAAAATCTGCTCTGATAATTGGGACTGGTGAAACAGGTGAAATTGCTGCAAAACATCTTCGAGAAAAAGGAGTTGCAAGATTAGCACTTACAAACAGAACTTTTGATAAAGCTGAGAAATTAGCAAAAGAATTAAACACTGCCGTATTTCCATTCGATAACTTTAAGGAACATTTACATAAATTCGATATAATTATTAGCGCAACAGGATCTCAAAACGTTATTCTAACCAAAGATGATATTGAAAAAGCAATGACAAAAAGGAATTATGAACCTATTGTAATTGCTGATATTGCCGTACCACGTGATATTGATATTAGTTGCCGTGATATTGAAAATGTGTTCTACAATGATATTGATTCTTTAAAAATCATCGTTGAGCAAAATCTTCAAAAAAGAAGAAATGAAATTCCAAAAGTTGAAAAAATAATTGAAGAAGAACTTAATAATTTTTCTGAATGGTTGAATTCATTACAAGTTTCACCTATAATTAAATCTCTTAGAGAAAAATTTGAAAGCATCAGAGCCGAAGAGGTTGCTAATAATATAAATAAATTTGCTGCTGAAGATAGAGAAAAATTAGAAATTGTTACAAAGAAGATAATTAATAAACTTCTTCATTATCCTACTGTGGAATTGAAAAAGTATGCAAACGATGAAAATGCTCAGGATCTAAACAGAATTAGGCTCAGTGTTGTTAAAGAAATCTTTGGATTAAACTCAATAAAAGATGAGGAAAAAAATTGAAACACAAACTCATTTTGGGGACAAGAGGAAGTGAATTAGCTCTTTGGCAAGCTAATTATGTCAAGAATGAATTAGAAAAAAAAATTAAAAATCTTTCCATTGAACTTAAAATCATAAAAACAAAAGGCGATAAAATTTTAGATGTTGCTTTATCAAAAATTGGAGACAAATCTCTTTTCACAAAAGAATTAGAAAATGAGTTATTAGATAGAAAAATTGATTTTGCAGTCCACTCACTCAAAGACCTTCAAACGAAAATTCCTGAAGGCTTAACACTTGCAGCTGTTACTAAACGCCATCCAGTTGAAGATGTATTAATCAGTAGAAAAAAAAATACAACCATCTTCTCATTACCTGAAAATGCAAAAGTTGCAACAGGCTCACTCAGAAGAAAGAGTCAATTACTTCATCTAAGACCTGATATTCAGATTTTTGATTTAAGAGGAAATGTTCCATCTCGAATTGAGAAGTTTTTTAACTCTGATTGGGATGCAATTATTTTAGCTAGAGCTGGTGTGGAAAGACTTAAACTCACAAAATATATATCTTCATACATACCAACTGATCTCTTTCTTCCTGCAGTTGGACAGGGTGCTCTTGGATTGGAAACACGAGAAGATAACAAAACTGCAATAGAAATTCTACAAAATATTCACGACGAAAATACTTTTATAGAAATTTCTGCGGAAAGAAGTTTATTAAATTCGTTAGGTGGAGGTTGTCAAGTCCCGATAGGAGCTTTGGCAATTGTCAAGAATAATGGATTATACTTAGATGCTTTCGTAGGAAGTTTGGATGGTTCAATAACTTTTAGAAAAAAAGTCAGGGGCACTAAAAATGAACCATTGAAATTAGGTTCATCACTTGCAAAAGATTTACTAAAAGCTGGTGCCAAAAAAATTTTAGATGAAATTTACAAAAATTCATAAGGAATTATTCAATGAGATTTTTTAAAAAACTGATTTTTGCAACTATTATAATTTTCATTCACAACTCTTGTTCTTGCTCAAATTGCATTAACGAAGAAAGTGTTATTCCTTATTTAGTTTTGAGCAAAGCTGACAATTTTATTGCTAGCAAAACCGGCCCATCTTTTTTTCAAAACTATATCAAACCAGATTTTTCCAAAATCAGAAAAATCGAAAATGGTTACTTGTTAGTTTACAATCTGTTTATCCCCGAAAAACCATTTGTAAAAGGTGAGATACGATTTTCAGTTGACACTCTTGGTAATGTTTTTGAAAATATGGAAATTTTTGGAATACCACTTTGCAAAGATTTTCCTGAGGATTGTAATTTCAAAGTAGATAAAGAGCAAGTAAAGAAAATAGCGAAAGATTATGGTTTAGAAGAGGGAATTAAAGAATGGAAAATTGGTTTTTTATATGATGTTGTTTATCAGAAATATGTCTGGCACGTATTAGCAACTCTATCTGAAAGCGAAGGTGAATTCGGCTACAGAGCAAGTGGTAAAGAATTGATCATCTCTCCAAGCGATGGAAAAGTTCTTCAAAAAAATGATTGGAAAATAAATTAACTAAATGTTTCCTCTTCAAAATAAAAAAGTTGTTATTACGCGGGCACAAAACCAAATTAAAGAAACATCTTGGCTTTTCAAAAATCTTGGTGCAGATGTAATTGAATTTCCAACAATTAAAATTACTGAACCCGATGACTGGTCTGAGCTTGATAATTTAATTACTAACTTAAAATTTGATCTTATAATTTTTACATCAACAAATTCGGTGTTGTTTTTTCACAATCGAGTAAAACAAATAAATGTTGATCTAAATTTTGATAAAATAACTGTTTTAGCTGTTGGATTTAAAACTGCTGAGTTATGCAAAACTCTATTTTCTAAAGTTGATTTAATTCCAGAGGATAACTCAAGTAATGGTATAATAGAATTATTGAGAGACTATGATTTACGAAATAAAAATATTCTGATTCCGAAATCAGAAATTTCTGATAATAAAATCTATGATTATCTAAAAAGTAAAATGGCCAATGTTTATCCTGTAATTGTCTATAAAAACAGTCTTCCTGATAAAGGTGATCTATCAGAAGTAATAGATAAAATTAAAAAGGATAAAATTGATATATTTATTTTTACAAGTCCATCAACCTTTAAGAATTTTATTGAACTTTTAGAATTAAAAAATCCATCAGAATTCTTCAACTCTTCAATTATTGGTGTAATTGGAAAAACGACTAAATCAGAAATCGAAAAATTTGGAATCAGAAATATTCTCATTCCTGAAGTTTATACTTTAGAAAATCTAGCAAAAACAATCTCAAATTATTTCAAAAAGGAGTGAAAGTTGAACAATTTAAAGAACGATATATTTATCAAAGCTTGTAAAAGACTTCCAACAGAAAGAACACCAATTTGGATAATGAGACAAGCTGGTCGTTATTTACCGGAATACAGAGCAATTAGAGAAAAGTATGATTTCTTAACTATGTGTAAAACTCCTGAAGTTGCTGCAGAAGTAACGATTCAACCCATAGACATTTTGGATGTGGATGCTGCTATTTTATTTTCAGATATTTTAGTTGTCCCAGAGGCAATGGGGATGAAATTAGAAATGCACGAAGGTAAAGGACCGATATTTGAAAATCCTATTCGTTCTGAATCAGATTTTAATAAACTCAAAAGTTTTGATCCTTCAAATGAATTAAAGTATGTATTAGACGCAGTTAAGATTACAAAACGAGAGTTAAATAATCGAGTTCCATTAATAGGATTCAGTGGCTCCCCGTGGACATTACTATGCTATATGGTTGAAGGAAAAGGGACAAAAGACTTTGCTAACGTAAAAAAGATGCTCTACACCGCCCCATCGTTAGCACACAAAATTTTATCTAAACTTTCAAATCTTATAGCAGAATATCTTTCTGCAAAAATCGAAAATGGTTGTGATGCCGTACAAATATTTGATACTTGGGGTGGAATTCTTTCACAAAGTGATTATTTAGAATTTGACTTACAATACATACACCAAACAATTCAATTAGTTAAAAGAACCAGTGAACCAATAATAGTTTTTTCAAAAGGAGTTCATCATAATTTTGATAAGATAGTTTCTTTTGGTGCAGATGTGATTGGTTTAGATTGGACATTAAACCTCACTGATGTAAGAAGAGTCGTTGAAGACAAAGTTGCTCTGCAAGGAAATTTAGATCCAACGGTTTTATATGCAAATCAAGAGAAGATAAAAATAGAAGCAATAAAAGTGTTGGAGTCCTACGGTTATGGAAATGGACACATTTTCAATTTAGGTCACGGAATACTTCCTAATATCGAGCCTGAAAATGTTAAAGCGTTGGTGAGAATAGTTAAGGAAGAAAGCAAGAAATTTCATAGTAGAAAAGATTTATGAGTTAAAGTTCAATTAAACGAACTTTAAGTCAATCATATCATCAATTAAACCGTGATAATAAGGTAATTGAAGTAATATTTTTATTCCTTCTAAATCTTGCTCTTCAAAATCAAAAATAACGTGTTGCAGATTTACTTGAATAAACTCAAAAGAATTTTTTCCAAAGTTTGAAAATATATCCGAAAAACTGCTTGGATGACCATCAAGAAAATCATTTCTATGTTTTTCTGTAAACTGTTTTAACAATTTCTCATTTTTTGATGCTAAAATAAAATTAACATAAGGTGCTTCAATCAATTCGATGATCTCTTCAGAAAAACTAAGACCTTGTAAAAACAAATCATCTTTGAAATTTTCATCACCGACAATTAAAACATTTTCATCGTAAACAGGGAAATTTTCGGTAGCAAGTCTAGGAGTTATATCTAAATCATACATTTCTTTAAGGAAAATTTTACTTAAAATAACCTCATTGGATGATACATCACCTTTAACATACAGATTATCAACAGTAAACTGATTTTCCCTGAAATGTAGATATGAATTTGAAAGAAGAGCATTAAAGGAAATTCCGATTTTGGATGATACATAAAAATCAGGGTGATGTATCAAATCCAAAGTCGGAATTATTCCTATTGAATTATCATCTTTTTTTAGATTCTGAGATATTAAAGCTGAAGGTAAATACTTTTTGCTAAATTCACCTACATCAGAAAGTTCATTGAAAAGGAGTTTAGCAAAAACATTTTCAGGTAAATAAAAATTATTCATTTATGGTTTTTTGCTTTTAATCTTAGCAGCTTTACCTGAAAGCTTACGTAAGTAATATAGCTTAGCTCTTCTTACACTACCTTCCTTTACTATCTCTATTTTAGCAATCTTTGGAGAGTTATAAGGGAAAATCCTCTCTACACCTACACCACTTGCAATTTTTCTTACTGTAAATGTTTTATTTAATCCAGAACCTCGAATACTTATTACATCACCTTCGAAAGGTTGGATTCTTTCTTTCTCTCCTTCAATTACTCTTACGTGAACTTTAATTCTATCACCAACATTAAAATTTGGCAAGTCATTTCTTAGTTGGTCTTCTGCGATTCTATTTAAGTCGATCATTTTTACATCTCCCTATTGTTTAATTTTTTCCATCTCTCAGTTAATAAAATAGATTGTTCTTCTTTCCATTTCTTAATTTCTTTTTCATTTCCGGATAACAAAACTTCCGGAACTTTAAGACCTCTATATTCAGCGGGTCTTGTATAATATGGTGCTTCTATAATTTCACCATCTTGAAATGAATCATTAAGTGCTGCTTCAGAATCATTAAGAACACCGGGTATCAACCTAACAATTGCATCAATAATAACCAATGCAGGAAGTTCACCACCAGTTAAAACAAAATTTCCAATTGAAATTTCATCTGTTGCAAAATACTCTCTAACTCTATCATCAACTTCTTTATAGTGTCCTGCAATAATTATCAAATTATTCGCAAGCGATAACTCATTCGCATATTTTTGATTAAAAATTTTTCCTTTTGGTGTTGTAAAAATTATTCTGTCATAATGTCTTTCTTTTTGTAAACTTTCAATACACTCAAAAAAAGGCTCTGGTTTTAGAATCATTCCAGGTCCGCCACCAAAAGGTTTATCATCAATTTGCTTATGCTTATTAAAAGCATAATCGCGAAGATTATGAATTTTTATCTCAACTTTTTTTTTCTGTTGCGCTCTTTTCAATATACTCGAATTCAGAGGACTAACTAACAAGTCTGGCACAGCAGTAATAATATCAATTCTCATCATACAACAAAAAGCTGCTTTCTTCGCTGAGATAAATTTTCTTCTTATATATATCAATCTTTTCAAAAAATTTAAGAACAAATGGAATCATCAACTCTTTTCCATCATCAATTCGAATTTCAATTAAATTATTTGAAGGAACAATTATTATGTTCACTACTTTACCAATCTTTTTCTTTCTGAAAAATACTTCACAATCAATAAGTTCAGAAGTTAGAAAAGTATTTTCATCAAGAACAAGATTTTTCTTTAGGATTAAAACTTCTTTATCTAAAAAAATTTTTAATTCACGTTCTTTAGAAAAACCTTTAAACTTTACGAAATATGAATCGCCTCTCTGAACTATTTTCTCTACAAAAATTTTTCTTATGTTTCCAAAAAAGTCAATAAAAAAGAATTTTTGAGCAAGAATTTGCTGCTTCTCTTCGAAAAAGATTTTTAATTTCAGCAACCCGTCTTTAGCCGAGTAAGAAGTAATTGAAGCAACTGCTATAAACTGATTTGAAGGATTATTCTTGAATTTCCAAGATTGCACGTTTTCCTTCTTTAGCTGCAATCGCAGTCAACAAGGTTCTCATTGACTGAGCAGTTTTACCTTGCTTACCAATTACTTTGCCAACATCCTCTGGTTTTACTTTCAACGATAAAACAATTTTCTTTTCCTCAACAGATTTTTCTTCAACAACAACACCATCAGGATTGTCGACAAGATGCTTGGCAATGAATTCAACGAATTCTTTCATAGTAGTTGCCTCCTATGATTAATACGGGTGCTGTAACAATTAAGTACACACTACTGAGCAATCATCAATAGCATAACAGAAGCAGCAACCCATACTTCTGCTGTACTTAAGAAAAACTTTTCAGAGAACTAACTTTTTTGTTCGGCTTTTTCTTTTTTAGATTTCTTTTTCCTAACCTTTGGCTGAGCTAATTTAGCTTCCTTAAGCTTTTGCCATTTTGAAATCTCTTCTTGAATTCTTTCTTCTGAATATTTTTTCTTTTCTAAATGTCTTTTAAGAAGAATTCCATTTTTGCTTAAAATGCTTTTAACAGTTAAAGTTGGAATAGCACCCCGATCCAACCAGAGATTTATCTTTTCCTCATCCAATTTTATTTGATGGGGATTTGTTAATGGATTATAAAAACCAACTGCTTCAATAAATTTTCCATCTCTGGGTGAGCGAGCATCTGCAACAACGATTTTATATATCGGTTGCTTTTTCTTTCCCATTCGTCTTAATCTTATCTTAACTGCCAAGATTTACCTCCAATTTATAACGTTTCAATTAAATTTAAAGTTTTTATTCTGATTAAAAAAACCTTTTTTCGATAAAGTTGCTACCATTTTTTGCATTTCATTAAATTGTTTTATCAATCTATTTACATCTTGAATGCTTGTTCCACTTCCACGAGCGATTCTTTTTCTCCTACTACCATTTAATATCTTAGGGTTTGCTCTTTCTTCTTTTGTCATTGAATTGATGATTGCTTCAACTTTTATCAGAGCTTTTTCATCGATATCCGCATTTTTAATTTGGGATCCCAAACCAGGAATCATACCTAAAATTTTAGAGAGGGGCCCCATTTTTTTTATCATTTTAATTTGTTTAAGAAAATCTTCAAAGTCAAATTTATTCTTCTTTAATTTCTCTTGCAATTTTTTTGATTCAATTTCATCTAAATTTTCTTGAGCCTTTTCAACTAAAGAAATTATATCACCTCTTCCTAAAATTCTTGAAGCTAATCTGTCAGGATAAAAAATTTCTAAGTCTTTTAATTTTTCGCCATTGCTTACAAATTTTATCGGCTTACCAACAACTGCACGAATAGATAATGCTGCTCCACCTCTAGCATCACCATCAAGTTTTGTTAATACGATCCCATCAAAATCTACTTTTTCATTAAAAGCTTTTGCTGAATTTACTGCATCTTGTCCGGTCATTGAATCTACTACAAAAAGTATTTCTGTGGGATTAACAATTTTTTTAATCTCAACAACTTCATTCATCATTTCCTCATCTACGTGAAGTCTTCCAGCTGTATCAAAAATTACTGTATCAAAGTTGTGTTGCTTGGCGAATGCTAAAGCTTCTTCTGAAATTTTAACTGGATTTTTTATTTCACTATGAAAAACTTCTACTTCAATTTGTTTCCCAAGTATTTTAAGTTGTTCGATTGCTGCAGGGCGATAAATGTCAGCTGCTACAAGTAGACATTTCCTTTTTAGATTTTTTAATCGTAAAGCTAATTTCCCACAGAAAGTTGTTTTTCCCGAACCTTGTAGTCCAACAACCATAATTTTAGTTAATCCACTTGGATTTAAACTTAACTCTCTATGTCCACCACCTAATAGTTCAACTAATTCATCATAAATAATTTTAGTTATTAATTGTCCGGGAGAAATAGAGGCAAGAACTTCTTTACCTAAAGATTTTACTTTTACTTTTTCGATGAAATCTTTTGCGACCAAATAATTTACATCAGCATCAAGTAAAATTCTTCTTATTTCTCTAAGTGTATCGGAGATATTATTTTCGGTGAGCTTTCCTTGACCGGTAACTTTTTTTAATGCTGCTTCTAATTTTAGAGTTAATTCTTCAAACATATTGGCAATCCCTTAAGATACAAAGCTTGGTTATTGACTTGATTTCAGAGCATTAGCACCCGAAACAATCTCGAGTATTTCTTTTGTAATTGAGGCTTGTCTTTCTTTGTTGTATTTAAGATTCAAAGTTCTAATTAATTCTTTAGCGTTAGTTGTTGCGTTATCCATTGCAGTCATTCTTGCAGCGAATTCAGCAGCATTTGATTCTAACAAAAATCTCCAAAGCTGAGCTCTTAAATTTTTAGGAATTAAAAAGTCGAAGATAGATTTTCTATCCGGTTCATAAATATAATTTAGTGAAGCTTTGGTATTTCTATTTGTGTTTTTATCAACCAAAATTGGAAGATATTGTTCAACAACAACCTTTTGTTGAATTATTGATTTAAATTCATTGAAAATTACAATTACCTTGTCAAATTCACCATTAATGTAGCCAGTTATTAATCTATCAGATAATCTCTGTGCAAAAGAAAAATCTAATGAAGAAAAAATTCCAACAAAAGAATCAACAACATTGAAATTTCTCTTAGTGAAAAAATCTTTTCCTTTTTTACCAACACAAAACAAGGAATAAGAAAGATTCTCTTTTAATATTTCCTCATCAATAAATCTATTTGCTTCACGAATAATATTAGTGTTAAATGCACCGCAAAGTCCTCTATCAGCAGTGATAACTACAATTGCGACATTTTTGACTTGACGTTGAATGAAAAGTGGGTTTGAATTTATATCATCATCTGAGGTTAAATCTGATATCAAAGATTGAATTTTTTTAGCATAAGGACGAGCATTAATAATTGCGTCTTGTGCTCTTCTTAGCTTAGCAGCAGCAACCATCTTCATTGCTTTGGTAATCTGCTGTGTATTTTTTACACCTTTTATTCTTTGTTTTATATCTCTAAGTGTTGCCATTATTTAAATTATGATTTTTTGAATATTGTCAAAAACTCGTCAGCAGCTTTCTTAATGAGTTCAATAGTTTCGTTACTTAAATCTTTTTCTTTCTTGATATTTTCAAAAATTTTATTGTATTTAACCTCAATGAATTCTAAAATTTCTTGTTCAAATCTTTTTACATCATAGACAGCTAAAGAATCTAAATAACCATTTGTACCAAGGAAAATACTTACAACTTGCTTTTCAACAGGAACTGGAGAATACTGTCCTTGTTTTAGTAATTCAACTAGTCGAGCTCCTCTTGCTAAAGTTTTTTGTGTTGCTTTATCCAAATCAGAGCCAAATTTTGCAAAAGCTTCTAATTCTCGATATTGGGCTAATTCTAACTTTAATGAACCAGCAACTTTCTTCATAGCTTTAATTTGAGCATTTCCACCGACACGAGAAACTGAAATACCAACATTAATAGCTGGTCTTACTCCAGCATTAAATAAATTTGATTCAAGATAAATTTGTCCATCAGTAATTGAGATAACGTTAGTTGGGATATAAGCAGAGACATCTCCTTGTTGAGTTTCAATAACTGGTAAAGCTGTAAGACTTCCACCACCTAATTCATCACTTAATTTTGAAGCTCTTTCAAGAAGCCGTGAATGAAGGTAGAAAACATCTCCTGGATAAGCTTCTCTTCCAGGTGGTCTTCTTAATAAAAGTGAAAGCTCCCTATAAGCCTGAGCTTGTTTTGACAAATCATCATAAATACATAGTGCGTGTCTTCCAGAATCTCTGAAATATTCTCCTAAAGTAGCTCCGGCATAAGGTGCAATAAATTGAAGTGGAGCAGGTTCTGATGCAGATGCTGAAATTACAGTAGTGTATTCCATTGCTCCGTGTTCTTCTAATTTAGCTACAACCTGTGCAACGGTTGATTCTTTTTGACCAATTGCAACATAGATGCAATATACAGGCTTTATACCGAGACTTTTGGCTTCTTCTGTATGAGTGTATTTCTGATTGATAATTGTATCTATTGCAACGGCAGTTTTTCCAGTCTGTCTATCACCAATAATTAATTCTCTTTGCCCCCTACCTATTGGAATCATTGCATCAATTGCTTTAATTCCAGTTTGAAGAGGCTCTTTAACTGGTTGTCTTTGTATAACTCCCAATGCCTTTCTTTCAATAGGTAAAAATTGATCTGTTTTAATAGGACCTTTTCCATCAATTGGGACTCCGAGAGGAGTTATAACTCTTCCGAGCATATTGTCTCCAACTGGAAGAGATGCAACTCTTTTTGTTCTTTTGACTATATCACCTTCTTTAACAAGCTTGGAATCACCAAACAAAACGCATCCAACACTATCTTCTTCAAGATTTAGAACCATTCCAAAAACGTCATTAGGAAATTCAACGAGTTCACTTGCCATAACTTTCGAAAGCCCATAGACACGAGCAATTCCATCACCTACTTGCAAAACTGTTCCAACATCATATATATCAACTTCACTTTCAAAACCAGAGAGTTGACGTCTTAATATTTCTGTTATTTCATCAGGTCTTACTTCAGGCATATTTGTTTCCTTCTTAAATTAGTTAAGTGATAGACTTCCAGTGATAAAATTTTGTTTTAATCTTTCTAATTGATGTTTTATCGATGCATCATAAATAGTATCTTTGAACTTAACAACAAATCCACCAATTAATTTTTCATCAACTGAAAAATCAGCTTCAATTTTTTTGTTAAACAAATTCTCAAACTTTTTTATCAACAAATTTTTTGTCTCATCAGAGAAAGGAAATGCAGATTTCACATCCAATCTAACAATTCCCAAATAATCATCTTTAAGCTCAATAAATTTCTGAAGAATTTGAACCAAAATATCTACTCGATTTTTATCAACTACAAAATCCAAGAATTTTAATGCATTATCAGAAATTCTATTTGTGAAGATCTGATTAAGAACAGATTTCTTAATTTCCGATTTTATAACTGGATTTTGTAAAAATCTATCTAATTTGCTGTTTGCCTTAATTGTACTTAAAACAAAATCCACTTCTTCAGAAATCTGTTCCAACAGGCCTTTTTCAATGACATCATTCAGAAAAGATTCAGCATATCTAGTTGCTACTTTAGAGAGATTCATTCTTAATTCTTAGAAATTTCGTTTAAGTAATCCTGTACTAATTTTTGGTTCTTTTGTGAATCTAAATTTTCTTTTATGATTTTAGAGGCAGCATCTATTGCAATTTGAGCAATTTGATTCTTAAGTTCATCTAATGCAGCAATATTTTTCCTTTCAATCTCAGATGTCGCATCATCAATCATCTTTTTAGCCTGAGCTTTACTTTCATTTAGAATTTGCTGCTTCAAATTTTCAGCGTACAATCTACTTTGCTCAATGATTTTCTTTGCTTCCTCTTCTGCTTTAGCAAGATTAGCTTGGTTTTGTGACAGGATTTTCTCCGCTTCTTCTTTAGCTTTTTCTGCTTTTTCCAAAGACTCTTTTATTGCTAACTCTCTTTGTTTTAATGCTTCGAGAATTGGTTTCCAAGCATATTTTTTCAACAAAAGTAGTAACAATAAAAAAGTTAAGGTTGTCCAAAAAGCTAAACCTTGATCAACAGAGAGTAATCCTCCCCCACCAGCTGCTATCAACGAGACTAAAGCTAAATTAATTTCGACAAACATATTTTTAAGTTTAATTATTTACTTGCAAGAATAAAGCAAATAACTAAAGAGAACAATGAAATACCTTCAATCAACGCAGCAGCAATGATCATTGAAGTTCTGATTGCTCCTGCGGCTTCTGGTTGACGACCACTAGCTTCCATTGCGGATGCTGCTAATTTGCCAATACCAAAAGCTCCGCCTAATATTGTTAATCCTGCTCCTAAACCTGCTGCTAAATATGCATAATCCATTTTTCCTCCTTTTTTATTTTTGAATAATTTATTTGTTAACTATTTGTTTAATGATCTTGATGAACTGCCATCCCAATAAATAATGACGAAAGCATTGTGAATATATAGGCCTGCAAAAGTGCAACCAATACTTCTAAACTATAAATAAATAATGCCATTCCTATTGAAACTGGTGAGATTAAATAACTTTTCATAACAAAAATTAAACTAATCAATGCATAAATTACTATATGGCCAGCTGTCATATTTGCAAAAAGTCGTATTGCAAGAGCGAACGGTTTTGTAAATAAACCGAGAAACTCGACAATTGCCATAATTGGTAATAAAAAAATTGGAACACCGTGCGGAACTAAGCCTTTGAAATATCCTACAAATCCGTGATTTTTAATTCCTCCAAATTGAATCATAATAAAAGATAAAGTGGCCAATGTGGCTGTAACTGCTATATTACTTGTAAATGTAGCTGAGAAAGGAATCAATCCAAGAAAATTTCCAAATAAAATGAAAAAGAAAGCAGTAAGTAAATAAGGAAGAAAAATCTCATAGCCCTTACCTATAGTAGGTTTAGCAATTTCATCTCTAACAAATAAAATAAACACTTCCCAGAAATTGCTACTTCCTTTTGGAATTAATGATTTTTTATATGACCTAGCAACTGAAGTAAATACAATGAACATAAGAATTGCAGCGAGCCACATAAAGATAACGTGTCGGGTTATAGAAATATCAAAGCCGAGAAGTTCAATTTTTGGTAAGTATAACTTAAAAAATGGAGAGAAATCCAAATAATTTCCATCCATCACGTGATGTAAAATCCACCCACTGTCATTCTCTGAATGACTTGCCTGTAAGGAATCAACTAAAGACTTTTTAACAACAAGTGAGTCCATTAACCCTATAAATTTTCCGTAATCTTTAAGCTTTTTAGATAAAAAATTTCAATAACTAAGTAGTAAAAATATATTATAAAGGCTGTAAAAATAAAATAAAATGGACTAACATCCAAAAATACTAATACTGTGATTATTGATAAAAATGTTATAAAAAATCTTATTATTATACCACCTAAGACAATAAATAAAAACGATTTATCGGATTTATTTATACCTCGCTTTATTGCAACAAAGCCGATGAGAAAGTTAATAAAGGAAATCAAAAATCCTAAAATCAATGAAATAAAAATTGGTTTACTAATAAAACTGAAAAAATATGCAGTTATTATAACAAGAGTAAATAAAGTTGGAAGGTAAATAGCAAAAAATCTGAGAATAGTATTAAGGTTCATTCAAATTATTTTTTTTCCTTTTTTCGAGATAATTCAAAGAACGAATCAAGTTGTATAATCCTGATAAAATTCCTACTACAGCAAAAATTAAAGTGAATAAATAATTACCTGAATATTTTTCATCCAACCAGTGACCAATGAAAACCATTAGAACTATTGTTGCGGCGAGTTGAACTCCAATGCTAAGATAAGGACCAACTTCCTTGAAAGTTCGTGCTAAATCACTAAAAGAACTTTTATCTTCATTCATTTGGATTGTTCATCAGAAAGATTATTTAATGAAGTCATAGAACTTTTACCATCGAAAATAGCTCCAGATTCTACAATTAAAATTTTTGTAATTAAATCACCTTTAAGAAAAGATTTTGATTGAAGGGTAATTCTCTCATTTGCAGTAGCAGTGCCTTCAACTCTTCCACCAATTATAATGTTCTGTCCTGAAATATTACCTTGAACTTGACCACTTTCTCCAATTGTTAAATTACCTTGAGCTGATACATCCCCTTTGATCATACCATCTATTCTGATGTTACCTTTGCTATTAATTCTTCCTTCAATTGATACCCCGTTACTAATAATAGTTACATCATCCATAATGTTCCCATTATTTTTTACTTTCATTTTATCTCCTAAAAATTTAATAAATACTTCTCAGGGTTTACAGGTTTTCCTTTATGCCATATTTCAAAGTGTAGATGACTACCGTGTGATTTTAATCCAGTGTTTCCAACTAAACCAATCAGCTCACCTTGTATTACTCTCTGTCCTGTGTTTTTAATTATTACTGAGCAATGTTTATACTTTGTTATAAAATCATTAGAATGAATAATAATAATTTCATATCCATAATCTGGAGTAAATCCTGCAAAACTAATATATCCATTAGCAGATGCTAAGATTGGAGTGTTTTCCTTTGCACTAAAATCTACACCGAAATGCCCTTTATCCGGATTGAATTTATTTGATAAAATACCCTCAACAGGTTTTAAGAATATAATTTCATTACTTATTGAAGAAAACAAATCAAAAAGAGTTTTCTTTATAATGTGAAAAACATTTCCTTGAATTTTACTTTTAATTGAATCTTGATTTTTGATCTTTTGATTCAGGCTGTCTTGCTTCTCAAAAATCTTCTTAAGTTTTATGTTAGTTATTTGGAGTTCTTCTACTTCTTTTGCCAGATTTAATATTTTTTCATTTAATTCAATTATTTCTTTTTTATTCCTCGATTCAATATAACTTTTTGGAATTAGAAGTGTATCTAAATTTAAAAGTGTAATAATGTAAAATCCTGCAAGAAAAATTGTAAATGAGTAAATCAATAAAAAAATCAAAACCTTAAAAGATGAAACTTTAAGACTTTTTGTAGATAAATATGGATCTGTTGGAATGAAAACAAGATTGAAATGACTTATCCTTCTAAATAAATTTTTTATGCTTTCCTTACTAAATGTGACTTTCATATTGCTTTAATATTTCTTCAAATTTTAATTTACCCTCACTTAGTAAATTAGGTTTATCATCACTCAAGTCAATAACTGTAGGTTTTAAAAAATAAGATTTCTTTTCAGAATAAAAGATTGCATCGACATCTTTACCAAATTCCTGAATAATTATATCATAACTGTTCAAAGGATCTTTGCCAAAATGATTTACACTTTCAGATAACAATGGCATTCTCAGAGTTTCTAAAAGTTTAAGACAGAATTTATTGTTAGGTATCCTGAAAGGCAATTTTTCCAAACCATAAATTTTTCTTGTCTGAGTGTTTAACTTCATTATTACTGAAATTGGATTAGGCCATATCTTCATTAAAAAATCATAATAGTTTTCATTTTTAATTTCTACATATTTCAATAATGTATCCAAACTATCAACCAAATGTGTGTAATCTTCTAAAAGATTAATTTTTTTTATTGAAGAAATTTTCTTAAAAGCGTTGCTGTTAAATGGATTTGCACCAAAAACGTAAATTGTATCTGATGGATATATAAAAACTCCTCCATTAAAAAATATTCTGGCTGCTTCTTCAACTGAATGATCTATATTTTCATCTATATTAAAAATTTTATTCTTTGTTTTCAACTTTTGACAAAATCTCCAAAGCTTTATTTATGATAATTTCTTCATTCAAATCATTTGCACATTTGAAGTTCCCCAAAGGACATTCTTTATAACCGTGAATACCACAGGGTTTACAAAAGAGCCCATCAAGACTTACAAAATCACTGTCTTTATTATAAGGATAAAATCCAAATTCTGGTATAGTTGAACAATATATAGTTAAAACTGGAATATCAGCACACATTGCCATATGAGTTGGTGCACTATCATTTGAAATTAATAAATTACAATTTTTCAATAATTCAACCGTCTCAATAACAGAAAACTCTCCAGCAAAATTAAATACATTATTATTTTCTGGCATAATAGATTTACATAAATTAAAGTCACTTTTAGAACCTATTAGATAAATAATAAATCCTCTTTCAACTAAAACTTCGACAATTTTTTTGAACTTATTGGCAGGATATTTTTTTGTAAACCATATACTACCAGGAGCAATAGCAATCTTAATTCTATCCTGATGAAACTCAATTAGATTTTTTATCTTAGATTTAGTTTGATCGTTGATAATAACTTTAGGCAGAATTTTCCATTCATCAATTTTTTTGGGATAGTTTACTAAATCAAGATTTCGTTTAACTTCGTGATCAGTTATTGTATAATCAACCAAATAATTATAAACGTAATTAAAAGAAGCAGTTGAAAATCCAAAGGTCTCTTTAACTTCACTAAATAAAACGATAATTGAAGTTCTGAATGACCTATGTGCAGAATAAATTCGGGAATAATTTCTCTTTCTAATTTCTTTAATAAAATTAAAGAGTTTGAAAAATGATCTATGCTTTCCCTTTTTATCTAAAACAACAATTTCATCAACGAATGGACAACTCGAAAAAACTTCTGCAGTATTTGGAATACACAAAACATCTATTTTATAATCAGAATAAGTTTTCTTTAGAGATTCAATTGCTGGTAAACTTAGAATAGCATCGCCTAAAAATGCAGTCTGAATAAATAAAATTCTTTTTGAGTTTATTAATGTTTCCATCTTCTGTGCATCCAAAGCCACTGTTCTGGATGTTTTCTTATTATATTCTCAACATACTTAATCATTCTTTGAGAAAGCACTTCAACTTGTTTTTCAAAATCATCTGGTAAGTTAGTTCTGTCCAATTCAACCATTTCAGTTATATAAGTAAAATCTTTTTGTCTTACTGGAATGCCTAAAAATATCGGTGCCCCGGTTTTTAATGAAAGAACGGCTGGCCCTGTAAAAACCGATGTCACTCTACCAAAGAATTCTAATTTCAAACCGTCTTCGGGACCTCTTTGATCTGCTATTATTGCTAAAATATCACCATTCTTAAGCACAGAGTAAGTTGTTCTAATATTAGCACCAAGATTGATAATTTTATTTCCCCACTTAGTTCTTACTGAATTTATCCAATTATTAACTAGTTGATTTCTTTGATTCTTAACTACTACATTAAAAGGAATACCTATTTGAATAGCCCCTGAGATTGCTGTCATTTCCCAATTACCAAAATGAGCAGAAATCAAAATAACTCCCTTACCTTCTTTGTATTTTCTTAAGACCTGATCAGCATTTTTTAATCTAATCAATTCTACAATTTTTTCTTTACTCAAATAAGGAAGAAGAAGAATCTCTACGATAGTTATACAAAAGCTTAAATAAGTTTTAAAGGTTAGCTCTTTAATTTCCTTTTTTGATTTATCAGGAAAGGCGATACTTAAGTTTTCAAATACAGTTTTTTTTCTAATAGGGATGAGATAGTAAAATAACAACGCTAAAAGGTAAGCAAATCTTCTGGAGAAATTAAGACCGCAAATTCTTAAAAAATAACTAAGAGCAATAAAAAGCGAATATTCTAACTTATCTTTCAAAATTCTGAGATTTTTTATTACATCATTTTGCTATAATAATTCTTCTACCCCAGTTTTCATCTCTCAACTCACCACGTTTTGTGGAATGAACGAGAGTGTATTCAGAAAATCCTGTTAGATCTGCAAAAATGAAATAAACCCCTCCTTCAATATCATTATAATACCATATTTCATAAGGTCTACTTTCTATTTGATTAGGATATCTTTCAATTTCTGATGGTTCTCCATAAATCATATAAACTCTGCCACGATCTGTTTTCCATCCTTGTTTTTGCATTGAATTGAATCTTTGATTTGAAATATCTATTCTTTTTATATATTCATAGAAAAACTCATTTTCAGGAGTTGATAGATTATCGTCCCTTGAATTCCAAAAGTCAAATAAAAATTCTCTTTTGCTATCCTCACCTTTAAGCTTTGAATATTTATCAATTTCATTAGCAGTTGCAATGTATTTTGATTTAGCGAAAATGTCATCGAGCTCTTCTTCACTCATCGCACCGAATGTTGAACTTAAAACTGGCTTCAAAGCAATCGAAGATGTATCAGTATCGCTAACTTTTGGATTATAAACAAAAAATCTTTTTGATGAATTAACACCTACATTGTTTATAGTATCTAAAACTGAAATAATCAAAGTATATGTATCTGTTGGTAATTTAGCCACGACAAAAGAACCAACTTCAACTCTAGTGTTAGGTTTCCGAGTAAGCAACTTATCTTTTTTTAGAACGATTTTCCCACGACTATTTAGAATGATTTGGTTTAACTTAAAGTTTTCAATTTTATATGAATCATCATCAAGATTGTAAAGTTCTGTATAAAAAAATAAGACTGGTTGATTTTCTCCAAAAACCAAATTAGGAATAGGAGTTATTTCAAAAGTATTTTTATAAAAGACTGAATTAGTATTCTGACTTCCTTGTATCATCTTTGAACCTATCTGAATGTCGCTCAATGAGAGATCGTTTTTTCTGAAAGGATTAACTCTAATATATTCTAAAATTGTTCTTTTGTTCTGCTGAGAATTTAGATCTTGCCCTTCAAATAAACATTTATAAACGCCTTTAGGAATTATAAAACTTATAACCCCAACTAAACTTTGAGCTTGGCTGTATTGATCTGTTAATTCGTGTTGAACAACCCATCGATTATTTACAATTGTATCATTTTTCGAAGAATCGACAATAGTTACTTTTAGTATTGCTTCAACGAAGGACTTATCATCTTTTTTAATAGTAGATAATTTTGATTGTTCAAAGACATAATAAAATTCGACAAAGTTTGAACTTGAATCATATCCGAATTGAGCATAATCAAAATCAAATCCTAAGCTTTGTGAATAATTTTTATGATAAAATAGAATGAGAACGAATATTAATATCTTTTTCATAATCAGATAATCCTTTTTAAAAAAACAAGGCGTTCAATTCTTTAAATTGAACGCCTTAATATCAACAATTAGAAAAATTTATTCAATACCAAGTTTGAGTGTCATAATGTGGTTTGCAGTTGGAAACTCTTTAACATCTCTGAATGCGTAATCAACTGAAATACGAATTCCATCCATCTGATAATTCACTCCTGCACCAGCAGTTAAACCAAAAATACTTTGACTGGTATTTTCCAATAACAAATCATATCCACCTCTTACAAAAAACATATTATTAAATCCATATTCTAAGCCTAGCTTTAATTGATCTTCGAGAGCATTGTTGCTTCTAAAGGTAGAAGCAAGCTGCAACATATTTTGCTCATCCATATTAAACTTATATCCAATAGCCAATTCAAAGTAACTTGGTAATTGGAATGGTTCAGTAACTATTTGATACATTCCTGTCTTTGTTCCAGTTTGTGTACCAGGGATTATAACTCTCTGTTGTAATCTTGTGCCATCATATTGCATATTAGTACCGATGTTTTTAACAGCTGCACCGAGTGACAGATTGCCAGAGAATTTATATTGCACACCGAAGTCGATTGCAAAACCAAATGCAGAAACGTCCATTATTGATTCACTAATTCCTTTAAAGTTAACACCAACACTTACTCTGTCTGTTATAACTTTTGAATAAGTCAAAGCAGCTGTTAAGAAACTAGGAGAATATAGATCCCCATTACCATCTGGAGATTCAAGAGTTGTAACAGGAATTTGACCGAAATCGAGAGATTTTACACTAAATGCAAATGAACCCAAATCTCCGAGATTTGTTCCAACAGCGAAATAAGAAACATTGATGTCGGCGATATAACTCATATAGCTGAACATTGCCTCACTACCGGGAGAGTGAGCAAATCCAGCTGGGTTATAGTAAATAGCTTCCAAACCAGTTACACTTGAAAGAAATGCTTCACCAGTTGCAATACCTCTTGCACCAACTGGTATTAGTAATTGATCAGCACCGGTAGAACCTTTTCTTGATCTATCTCCTGCATAAACTAAAGTTAAGCAGGAAAGCAAGATTAAAAATATAGTTAATTTTTTCATATTCTATTTTCTCCTCAAGTTTTTCAAAATTAATTCGTGGCAACTTATCACTAAGTTGCCACGCCACTTCCTCTTAATATCTTTCAATTTGTTTTTGAGGCATAATAATAGAGAACTTAAGAATCTTTTCTCCGAACTTTGGTGAAGAAACTATTGCAATATACAAACCTGATGCAGCTCTGATTCCATCTTCATTCTTCAAATACCATCTCAAGAAATTAGAGGATGGTGATGATTTATCAGCTGTTGTCAATGTCTTTATTAACATACCGCTCAATGTATAGATCTTAATTGTAACTTCTTCTGGTAAATTAGAGAAAGTTACAAAAGGCTCATCAGGTGATGAATTGGTATAGCTTGTAGCTGGATTGAATCCAAACAAAGGATTCGGGAAAACATTAACTTTATTAAATAGTTCTCTCTGCTGATCTTCACTTAACAAACCACCTTTAACAGTCTTAAACTTGAACTTATCTGCTGAAGTATATGGATAAGTTCTTACAGGTATTGTTAATGTACCCTGTGGATTAAATGGACCTGTTATTGTTGAATCTCTTTTTAATGCTACAACATAAATAGTATTCAAGAATGGGGATGAGGCAATTTCTTTATCTCGAGCTGAAGCATTAGGATCATTGAGATTGTAACCTCTAATTATATCAGGCCAGTTTGTTCCACTATAAGTACCATTACCGCCTGTGTAAATTATATTATTTCCATTTGGTTCATAAGGTGTATCAAATATGAATATTGCTTCGTTTCCGCGTGGAGTTGGTTGGTTAATGAATCCAGGATTCCATACACCATCAGGATTACCTCTCAAGCTAGCGTGAACAGATGAGTACTCAAGAATACCAACTGCTAATTGTTTTTCTTCTTTAAATTTAGGATCAACTACCCAAGCAGTAAATGGAACATCAATAAATCCATTTGCTCTGTCAGTTGAAGTATTCCAGTTTCCTACAGCACCTTTACCGACAGTATCACTGGCAGTGATCCAACCTGCATAGGCATTATTAATAAATCTAGTAAGTGCTGTTCCTTTAACACCAGAAATAAATCTATATGCTTTACCTTGTGTTCCAAATCTCAGTTCAATTCTTCTTAATCGATCTGAGCCAATTACTCTTGAAATAGATCCAACAGTATTGTTTGGACCTACAGTTGGTGGATTACTTTGAGGATTATCTCCACCCACATAGAAGACTCCATTTGTTAATACTGAATTTGCAAGTCCACTAAATGGATGATACCATCTTTGATTTGCTGTGTAAGTTGGAGTTCCAATTACAGGCTCGATTGATTTAATTTTGACTATAAATCCATCTGTCAATCTTCCAGCAAAGTTTGTAGTATCACTGTCATAAACTGTGCTTGAGTCAATCAATACCGTTGAACCTCTCTTTAAACGCCACATCGGTAAGTATGGAAGATTCTTTGGCCTTGCGTTGTTTTCAAAAAATTCTATTGTGTATTCATCACCAGTCAATTTGCTAAAGTCAACTGGCATTATTTTAATATTAGCAACAGAGGCACCACTAGTTTGTTCAGGAACTATTCCGTAGCTTGATGGACTATATTGATCCTCACCGTAAGTTACTACAATCAGTGGAGTATCAAATTCTTCGATAGCAGAACCTTGTGGATCTAGATATTCTCCTGGAGTTCCAAAAGGTGCTCCATTTCTGTGTACGATAACTCTGTAATTTAAGTAGTAATGAGTTACAGAGAAATAATACTCTTTACCTTTAATTAGAGGAGCTCCAGTGAACGGATCTCTAAATATCCTAACTCTAATTCTTCCTGTTGTGGTATCTTTATATACAACTGGATTTAGTTTAAACTCACTACCAACACCTTTAATTACGTGGTTTTGACCACCATTACCTGCTACCTGATAAACTTCTTTTATAAAGTTATCTACTTGATACTCAGCTATTCTCTTTGAGTTTTCTAAACCATTAATAAAATCAGCCTTTGATCTATTCTTGAATGCTGTTACATAATAACCGTGAATTCTTCTTTCGATATCCAAAACTGTGTCAATAGCAACATAATTCATTTGAGCCGCAGTTGGAAAATCTATATCAATGAATCCAGGACCATTTTTTACTGTGTATTTAATTTCAGGTGGAGCTGGAGGTGATGGGAAATTGCTATCGAAAACTTTTTGAGCAACTTTATCATATTCTTTTGCTACTGTAATACTATTCAAAGCATCTGTTCCACGGCCGACGACATAAGCTACAACTATATCAACTGGTTGACCCTTAATTAATTTAAATGGACCAGTGTTTGACATTTGTCTTTGGTCGGTTGCAAAAATATTAATCCAACCTTGATCAGTTACAGGATCACCTGAATACATAAATTTATTATTTACAGCTGAGCAACTAACATTTCCTCTTACAGCTCCAAATGTCCAAGTGCAGGGATCGATTGGGTTACCAACTCTATTCAAACCGAGCATATAATTTCTAGCTTCTGTTGAGTTTGCAGGGTCACCTTGTGTTGGGTGACTTTGCATATAGTGAACAAATGATGATAATCCTAGATTTGTTGCGCCTGGGAATTTAGCGATTCCTCTTGCTTTTCCTTGAACATTAAATGCAGTATCTAAAGCGACTTCACCAGCATCGTATACGCCATTTCCATTAGCATCAACAAATGATTTACCAGGAATATATGCGATTGGACCTTGGAAAAAGTCAATTACGAAACAAGGTGGATTTATTCCCCATTCATTATCTGGACCTTCATTATAGACATATCCAGCGTTTAATGTAGTATCACAACCTACTAAATCATCTAAATAAGCATCCTGAATATTACCTAAATCAGGATCAGCCCAAACACCAAAATATACATCATCTAATGTATCTGCTTTCAAACCAGTGTTCATTATACTATATCTTACGAAAACCATATTTCCTGTCACACCCTTGGAAGCAAAAGCAAAAACTGATTGTCTAACTTCTATTCCTTGTGGTTCAACTTCAACCCATCTTCTTTGTGCTGGAGGACGTGAGTCCATAAAAACGCACCAAGCAGTAATGTCACCAATTAAGTCTGGTCTATCTTCTGTAGGATCCCATTTTCCATTGCCATTTAAATCTCGTGGGTTATAAACACCATCACCATCACCATCATAAAAATAAGCACCCAATGCTACTGCATCTTTCCAATCTTCCCAATCTTGGCTAAAATCACCGCTCTTTTGTTCAACGACATATATTTGATTTCTTGGATCGCTTTTACCATATTGGTAAGTTCCAGCTTCATAATCTAATACTCTTGATGCGGATGCAACTGCATTAGCCCACATTCTACCATTAGTTTTTCCACTTATGAAAAATCCACCAGAGTATAAGAATTCCTTACCATCCATTCTTCCACCGGCTGGATAGTTACCAATATTAACATTAGCGAGCACACCCTCTTTATTCATTGGTAAAGCAATGTTATTGACGAACATATAAAAGGCATCACCTTGCTTGCTAACAGTTTTAGGAACTGTTTTGCCACCATCTCCCCCAACGTTTCTAAACGCAAGAGAGATTAAAACAATTAGCATTAAGGCGAAAAACCTTATTGGCAAAGAATATTTTTTATTCATTTTTCCTTCCTCTTTTTTTGTTGTCATCGCTTAAAAGGAAATATTTGAAAAATTAACTTTCAAACCTAATTTAATGGTTCTTGGAATTCCAAAATTAAATGGATTTCTTTCTAATGAAGTATAATCCTGCTTGAATAATGTCGGATAAGGATTACCTTCAGCGAATCGCATTCCACTTTCAGTACTGAGCCAACCAGTTGTGTATGGCGAACCAGTTGAACGATAAACTTCAACTGCATTGTCTGCATCGAACAAATTCTCAATCCATACATAAGGTGTTACTAGCAAGTTTCCAAAGCTAAATCCTTTTTCAAGTTTTAAATCAACCCTGAAATTTCCAGGTCCGTATGCAGAATTAACATAACCTTTTGTTTCACCCCAGTTAGAAGAACCTTCTAACAGATTTTGCTCTTGAAGTGGAGTATATGGTCTTCCAGAGTTAAATGATATCAAAGCATTTGCATTAAATAATTCAAAGAATCCTAAATCACCTTTTGGAACATAAAAGTCAATGTTGATAACTCCAGTATGTCTCTGATCAAAATCCAATGGAGCAATTACTTTTGGAATTCTATCAGGACCAGTATTTCTAAATGCTGCGATGAAATTCGATGAAGTTGAAGAACCTGTTCCTTCAGCAATTGAATAAGTATATTCGAAATCTAAACTAAAATAACTAACTCTTTGAACATTCAATGAAAATGCAAGTCCTTTAATTGTACCAAAGTCTGTGTTTGAAGGAGCATAGTATTCTAAAATTTGTCCAGCTGGAGATCTTCTAAAGAATACCAACTGTTGATTAATTAATCCTCTTGTATTCTTGTAAAATGCTGTAATATTTAATGCAGCAACATTTCCAAGTATTTGTCTAAAACCAACTTCGTATTGAGTTGTTTCTTCGCTTTTTACGTGTCCATTATTCCAGCTGAAAGATTGATTGTTTAGAAGATCGTCAAAGTCCAAAGGTGAAGAATATAATTGATTAAGACTTGGCTGTTGAATAAACTTACCATATTGTGCGTGAAATACTGTAGTGGCAGTTACAGGGAAACCAAGTCCAATTCTTGGAGAAATTTTTAATTCTGGTTTACTTTTTACAAAGTCTTCTTTATCAAATGTATTTGGATCACCATAAGCATAAGGTAGAGAAGGATTTTTAATTATATCTGCCTTGGTGTCAAAATAATCCATACGAAGTCCAATATTCAATACGATATCTTCCAATTCAAATCTATCTTGCAAATAAGCATAAGCAATAAAAGGCTCTTTTGGAGCGAATTCAGTTCTGTCAGCATTATCAGCAGATGTTTTCTTTCTACCAGTAATATCATATCCAAAAACTGTTGGCATTAATCTCTTGAATCTTTCAATCTCTGGTAAGATTCTAATTGAGTTAGATGCAAGAGCTACTGGTGCTATAGCATAATTTCTCAAAACATTAAAATTCATTCCACCACCAAACTCAACCAAATGCTTTTCTAACTGCATTGTAAAGTCAAAATCAGCATTAAATGTATTAGTTTCAGCTTTAGTATATGAATTTAGAATACGACCACGAGCAAAAAATACACCAACACTGTCTCTAGTTGGTCTTACTCCGTTGGCCGGGAATCTATATCCTCTCTTTTGAGCATTAATTAAACTATCTCCGTATGCATAGAGATCTCTAAACCAAACACCATCACCACCTTCTCTTAAAAGACTTCTGTAACCAACATTCAAATTCCAGAAAGCATTCGAACTAAAATTATGAGATAATCTTCCGCTTACTGATAAATTTTGTTGAATATTTCTTGAGTTATGAGCGGCATTGTTTTTCATATATTCGACAGTAACGCCTCTGAATTTCCTGAAATTATAATTTCCAGAAAATCTCAATGTGAAATCACCGATGTTGTGGTTCAACCTTGCTGTAATTCTATCTACCGAAGCGTCATTCTCAGGAATAAAATCATACTTTTTATTAATTGATGGAAATTCGAAATTAATAGCTTTTGGATCAGCATCTTTGAACCAACCTCTTTCAACAGATAAGAAGAAAGTATGATTTGGATACCCCGGAATTATTGGACCGCCAATGGTTCCTGTATAGAGATTATATCCAAAAGGATCTGTAAAAGATGATGTTAAAACATCTGCAAATAAT
The DNA here is from genome assembly GCA_025056745.1 of Ignavibacterium sp. Classification (GTDB taxonomy): domain Bacteria; phylum Bacteroidota; class Ignavibacteria; order Ignavibacteriales; family Ignavibacteriaceae; genus Ignavibacterium. The sequence goes on along the minus strand of JANWVQ010000091.1, from coordinate 67,704 downwards.
GAATATGTTGCACTACCAGATTTTGTAGTAACGTTTATAATTCCTGATTGAGCTTGGCCGTATTTTGCTTCATAACCACCAATCTCAAATGCAATTTGTTCTATTGCTGCATTACTGACTTGACCGTAGTTTACACCTGTAAATACATCATTTTGAGGGACGCCATCAACAATGTATAAGACCTCACCACCTCTACCACCTCTTACGTTGATAGTAGCATTTCCTTCAGCCCCACCAGCACCTTCTTGAATAACAACACCAGCTTGAATAGATGCTAGTTTTTCTACACCTTTAACTGGTAATCTGCTTATATCTTCAGAGTCAATAACTTTCTTTGTATTTGTAGCTTTTTCTTCGAAGAATTTCTTATCCTGAACTACAATTTCAGGTAAAGTAAAATCAGTTGAAAGTTCAATATTAAGTTCGTAGGTAACTCCTGCAACAACTCTAACATTCTGTATTGTTTTGGAAGCATAACCAACGTAGCTAGCCCTTACATCGTATGTTCCAGGTGGTATATTGAGGATAAAGTATTCACCTTCGATATTAGTTGCCGCTCCCCAGTTTGTATTCACAACAATAATGTTGGCACCAACCAATGGTTCTTTTGTTGCAGCATCAATTACTTTTCCACTGATTTTACCAACACCGGTTTGAGGGAAGGCTATGTTAGAGATTAGGAGAAAACCGATTAAAACGTAAAAAAATCGTTTCATCTTGACTCCACCATATTATTTAATTAAAGATTAAAATTTGAATTAAATACAAAGCGAATGGTTGGCTTTATTTTCCTCCCATCCGCTTTGTTTTATTTGAAATAATTTACTTTTTATACATTATTTGATATATTACTTCATCAATACCATTTTCTTGGATGCAGTGAAGTTACCAGCAACAAGTTTATAAACATAAATTCCAGAAGCAAGATTTGAAGCATTGAAATTAACGGTATGTTGACCAGCTTCTTTAACTTCATCAACTAAAGTTGCAACTTCTTTACCAAGCATATCATAAACTTTTAAGCTAACATTGCTTCTTTCAGCAATTGAAAAGTTTATAGTTGTGCTTGGGTTAAATGGATTTGGATAGTTTTGAGATAATTCAAATTTATCAGCAACTATCTCGTCTTCAACACCAGTAGCAGCAATAGTTGTAGTAAAGTGGAAGAATTGAGCAGAAACGCCTGCTGGTGTTGCACCATTTACTTGTGAACCAGGAGTAACATCACCTTGAGCAACTAAATGAACTCTATATGAACCTCCTGATAATGGAATAACTGGCGCAATGCTTATGTATCTAAAATCTAATCTTGGAGTTCCTCTAGGAGTAAATCTTTCTGGTGTTGACCAAGTTACTCCACCATCGGATGAATACATAAAATATCCTTCATAAATTCTTGTACCATTAGCACCAGTATCAGGGCCAGCGACAGAGAATGCTACGAACAAATAATTGCCTGATTCACCACGTGCAATAACAGGACGGCAAATTGGAGTCATAACATCAGCAACACCTTGGTTTGGTTGTGCAGGAACTGCAGTGCTACTATCAGCAATTATGAAGTGGTTACCCTGATTTACACCAGGTCTCCAGAATCTAATATGGCTTCTCCATCCTGGGAAGTAAGTAGCTGTTGAGAAAGATCTTCTTACTGCTTCAAAAACAGCAGCTGGTTGCTCACCTAAGAAAGTAAGAGATAAACCACGAATAGGAGCATAGTGAGTAGTATCATTTGGTAACAAATATGGTCTGAAAACTACTTGTGGTGTTCCCCAAGTTTGGCCATTATTGGTAGATTCTCTGTAATAAACATAACCTGATGAGTCTCCACCACCAGTGCCAAGATATAAGTGACCAACTTTACCACCAGGGGAAACTGCAATTGAATAAGTTTCAGCAGTACCACCTACATAGCTTTGCCAACCTGCGAATGCAGCAGTAGTTGAATTAAAATAATTTGTCCAAGGACCGCCACCACTTACAGATGATGCAATTGAAATATTATCACCAGCGGTGACTCTATGTCTTGGCCAAATTGCTTGAGTTCCATCTGGAGTGTTTTGAGCGTCAAAGTGAACGAATGAATATGCTCCAGGACCAGCATCAATGCTGATTTGAGTTCTTGTTGAAACACCACCTAAGTTATGGTGAGATGAAATAACAGCAGAACCATCTGCTAAACCATCGATAGCTGGGAAACCAGCACGTGCGCCTGCTGGTGGAGCTGGTGGTACGTTACCTAAATTAGTCCAGCTTGCACCGTTATTTGTGCTAACTAAATAAGTAACTGTTCTATCTGTCCAGCTTGAAGCTTGCTGAGAGGTTGTGAATACAGCGTGCAATCTGTTAGTTGCTTTATGATACCATAATTGTTGCGTTGATGCATTTGATTGTAAGTCGTATCCAGTAGCTAAAGACGTCATTTGTGTGACAGTCCAGGTTAGAGTTTCACCAACGAATGGCTCGAAAACTTTTTCGACACCATTGAGGTTAAGATCGCTAACGATAGTATTTGGTGCTGGTTCGTTACCAGTCACATAAATATCCTTTTCAGTTCTTGTGAAAACGCTTTGATCTTGAGCGTTTATCAAACTGACAGAGAGAAGAAAAGAGAGAACAAATAGTGTTAGCTTTTTCATAGCTACTCCTTTTTTAATTGTTGGATAATTGTTAATTAGTTCTTGTTAAATTATTGTTAATTTCAAACAATTTAATGGTTAAAATAAAAATCAATTCAATTCAAATCAAGACTTTTTTTATTTTTTTTAATTTTTATTGAGAAATTAAATAATTTTTCAAAACAATCAGAAAATAAATTTAATTTTAACTTAAAGTTAATTTAGTAACTCTTAAAATAAAATAAATTAAAAATTTCAATAAATCTAAGAACAAAAACCGAAAGTTAATTTGAAATATGTGATTGTAATTTATTTAGTATCGTTGCTTTCGGTACTGCACCAACTATTGTATCAACTACTTGCCCATTTTTGAAAATCAGCAAAGTTGGTATTCCTCTTATTCCGTATTTAATGGATGTCTCTTGATTAGAATCAACATCAAGTTTTCCAACTTTTACTTTTCCAGCAAGTTCTTCTGCTAATTGTTCAACTATAGGAGCAATCATTTTACAAGGACCACACCAGACAGCCCAGAAATCAACCAAAACTGGTAATTCTGATTTAATAACTTCTTCTTCAAAATTTTGATCTGTAAAAGTGTAAGGTTTCATAATTATCCTTTCATTTGAAATTTTACATTAAACTTTTGTTTTGGCCAACGTAATTTACGATATCTTCTCCACCATCAGCGTGGATTACACTTCCTGAAATCCAGTTGCCTCCATCTTTACATAAAAGGGAAACAATCTTAGCAACATCTGCAGGCTCAGTAAGTTTACCCATTGGATTTTTTCTTTTTGCAATTTCAATCATATCTTGATTACCTGGAATTTTTCTTAGAGCAGGTGTATCTGTAACTCCAGCCATAATTGCATTAACCGAAACTCTCATATGACCAAGTTCCATAGCAAGCTGTCGAACGTGAGATTCAAGAGCAGCTTTAGCAGCTGATACTGCACCATAAAAAGGAATTACAGTGTGGCTCCCCGAACTTGTCATAGCAAAAATCCTTGCTTCTCTTGCAAGTAATCCGTTAGCGTATATATCTTGAGTCCAATATACCAACGAATGAGCCATAACATCACAGGTCATTTCGATTTGTGCTTTTGTTATTGCTTGTTGACCTTCTTTTGGTATAAAAGGCTTTAATGTTCCAAATGCAAGGGAATGAACAATAACTTTAATTTCTGGCTTACCTGAGAGTTTATTTCTGATTGATGAAATTATCTCTTGTCTTTTTTCATCATCTGCAGCATTAGCATTAAAAAAAACAGCTTCAACTCCTTGTGATTTAATTTCATTAACTATTCTTTCAACATTATGCATTGTAGCTTGCCTATCCAAATGAACACCAAAAATGTTATAGCCATCCATAGCAAGCTTAATGGATATTGCTTCACCAAATCCTGAAGAAGCTCCTAAAATAAGTGCCCACTGTTTTTCACTCGCAGAATTTTTCATCTATGATTCCTACTATTTCGTATTAAGTGGGGCAATAATACTAAATTGAAAAAATCTATACAAGATTTAGAAGTTTGGGTTTCAGTACTAATGAATCTTCACCAAACAATTCTTCAATTGAATCGATTAATTGTTTATTGATTTTCACTTTAAATTTTTCTAAAAAGAATAACTTCCCTTTATTACCATTATTTTGATCTTCATAGAGATTTAAAAATACAGGCACATTACCATTAGATGTGTTTAATACTTTTTGCAAACTTAAAAGTTTTTGTTCATCAACAGAGGTTTTATTTATATTTATTCTAATACTCTCAAGTAAATCTGTATTAGCTTTTTCAATAGGAATAACTTTTTCGACGTGAATTTTTATTGAGTCTCCGCTGCTTTCAAAATTTCCAATTGCAATTACGATTTTATCTTCTTGAATATAGTTTTCATATTCTTCATATACTTTTGAAAAGGCAATGCATTCTGAAGAACCTGTCAGATCATCCAAATTAAAGAAAGCCATCTTTTTATTTGACTTGTCAATTTTTGTCTTTAGTGAGGTTATAACTCCACAAGCTACAATTGTTTTTTGCTCTTCTTTTTCAATATCGTCTAATGAGCCTAATCGGATTGTTGCAAATGTCTCACTTTCTTTTTCATATCTTCTTAAAGGATGGTCTGAGATATAAAATCCAACTACTGTTCTTTCTTGAGATAATTGATAATCTTTACTCCAATTTTCCACCTCAGGAAGTTCTGGTTCTTCGATTATCAACTCATCTGAATCACCAAAGAGGCTATTAGTTTGAGATTTTTTTGAGTTTTGAACTTTGTGGGCAAATTCAAGAATCTTATCTAAATATTTATAAAGTTGAGCTCTGTTATTGTGCAATGAATCGAAAGCACCTGCTAAAATCAAAGACTCAATTGCTCTTTTGTTTACTTGTCTTAAATCAACGTTTATACAAAAATCAAAGATGCTCTTAAAGTCCCGTTTTATTCCTTGTTTCGCACTAATTATTGCTTCAACTGCAGAAACACCTACATTCTTAATTGCTGCTAAGCCAAAGATTATTTCACCATTTATCACCTCAAAGTAAATGGAAGGTCTATTTACATCTGGTGGTAAAACTTTTATTTTCAGTTTTCGGCAGTCTTCTAAAAACTTTGTTATTTTTTTAGTATCGTCATACTCATTTTTAAGATTTGAGGCTAAGAATTCTGCAGTGAAATGAGCTTTCAAGTATGCTGTTTGATATGCAACAATACTATAAGCAATTGCGTGACTTTTATTGAAGCCATAGTTAGCAAATTTGTAAATGTTCTCGTAAATTTTTTCTGCTATTTGATTGTCAATGTTATTTTTTAATGCTCCTTCAATAAACTTTGATTTCAGCTTTTCCATCGCAATTAAATCTTTTTTACCCATTGCTCTTCTTAAGTTATCAGCTTCTGCTAATGACATTCCAGCTACTTTATTTGCTATTTCAATTACTTGTTCTTGATAGACTATTATTCCATAAGTTTCTTTCAATATTGGTTCTAAAACAGGATGTAAATATTCAATAGGTGCTTCGTTGAATTTTCTTTTAATAAAATCATCAATAAAATCCATTGGACCTGGTCTATATAAAGCGTTCATCGCAGCAAGATCTCTAATCGATGAAGGTTTTAATCTTTTTAGATATTCACGCATTGGAGCTGATTCAAACTGAAATATTCCTGTTGTTTGTCCTTTTCTGAAAATATTGAATGCCTTTTCATCATTGAAAGGAATTTTATTTATATCAATTTCAATGTTGTGATTTCTTTTGACCATTTCAATGGTATCTCTAATTATAGTCAACGTTCTCAGAGCAAGTAAATCGATTTTTAATAAACCAGCACTCTCAAGATCTTTCATATTAAACTGAGTAACTATTTCATCTTGAGAAGCTGTTTTTGTAAGCGGAATATAATTGCTTACATCATCCGGAGTGATGACAATTCCTGCAGCGTGTTTAGAGACGTTTCTAACCATTCCTTCTAAAACTTTAGCATACTTAATCAAATCTTTTATTTCAGGGTCTTTTGAATCTTTAACCCATTTCAATTCAGGCACTTCTGCAAGAGATTGCTCGATAGAATAATTTTTACCAAACTTTGTTGGAATAAACTTTGTGATTTTATTTACTACAGGAATAGGAATATTCAATACTCTTGCAACATCTCTTATAACAGCTTTAGATGACAAAGTATTAAATGTAACAATTTGACTAACACAATTACTGCCATATTTATTTTTCACATATTCAATAACTTCATTACGTTTATCATCAGCAAAATCAACATCAATATCTGGTAATGATTTTCTTGAAGGATTTAAGAATCGTTCAAAAAGAAGGTTATATTCTATGGGATTGATATTTGTAATTCCTAAACAATAAGCAATCAAGCTTCCAGCAGCACTACCTCTACCAGGACCAACAGGAATATTTCTTTTTTTAGCAGCGTTAATAAAATCTTGAACTATTAGAAAATAACCTGAAAATCCCATCTTCTTTATTGTATCAAGTTCATAGTCGAATCGTTGTTTTATTTCAGGTGTTATTTCTTTAAACTTGTTTTTAAGTCCATTTAGTGCAAGCTCTGTTAGGTATTCATCTAAGTCATTTATATTGGAGTCTTGGGGAATTGTGAATTTCGGGAAATGATGTTTTTCGAGATTTAATTCTAAATTTATCTTCGAATCAATTTCAAGAGTGTTTTCGATTGCATCCTTATATTTTCTGAAAATATTTTTCATTTCCTCCGGTGATTTAAAGTAAATCTCATCTGTTCCATACTTTAGCTGTTTATAATCACTGCCATTTTTATCTGATAGTAAAAGCAAAATATTGTGTGCAATTGAATGTTCTTTTTCAATGTAATGACAATCATTTGTTGCAACTAATTTTATTCCAAGATCTTTTGACAGTCGCGGCACATATTCTAAGATTGGCTTTTCAATTTCAAGATTATGATCTTGAATCTCTAAGTAAAAATCATCCCCGAAAATTTCCTTGTATGTTATTGCTGCTTGTCTTGCTTTTTCAATATCACCATTGACAATATGAGACGAAACTACTCCTGCAGGGCAAGCAGAAGTACAAATTAATCCATCTTTATATTTCTTTAGGACTTCAAGATCTATTCTAGGCCTGTAGTAATAACCTTCAAGAAAACCAATCGTTGAAAGCTTTACTAAGTTTCGATATCCAGTTTCATTTTTTGCCAATAGAAGCAAATGATGATAAGGTTTAGATTTTTTCTTTCCATCAGTTTCTTGGTTTTTGCCTTTATCTAATCTGCTGCCTTCTTTAACAATGTATGCTTCCATTCCAATGATTGGCTTAATTCCTTCTTTCTTGGCTTCTTTATAAAATTCAATTGCTCCAGAAAGGACTCCGTGGTCTGTTATTGCAACAGATTTCATATTGAATTTTTTAGCTGCACCAATCAAATCGGATACAGTGCAAGCGCCATCTTGAAGACTATAGTGCGTATGATTATGTAAGTGAATAAAGTCTGACATAGAAAATTTCCGTTGGATAAATTGGTTTGAAAATCTTATTCAATATTAAAGATTTTAAATTATCAAAACAATGAATTGAAAAAATTTAATATTCATAACCCCCAGTTATCATAATTTGAATATTATTAATGAATGAATAATAATTGAATTAATATGAAAATTGGCAATAAAACTATAAGAGAAAATTTGAAAATATAACTAAAGAAATCAGGCATTTTAATTTTGTTTTCTTCAGCAACTGCTTTAACCATAAAATTAGGTCCGTTTCCAATGTAAGTCATTGAGCCAAATAATACTGAAGCAACTGATATAGCTACTAAAATATTCTCCGGAATACCAGCAATAATATCCTTTGTTTTGACTCCAAGCCCTAATGCTAAAGAATGAAAGGTTACTGCAGTTGGAGTATTGTCCAGAAAACTACTAAGCAATCCTGTATAATAATAAAACTGAGGTGGAGTTGAGATTCCTAGTTCTTTTGCGTGAGATTGAAGATACATTAAAGCTGGTATCATTGTAAAAAATATTCCTAAAAATAAATATGCAACTTCTTCAATTGGATGCCAAGTAAAATTATTTTGTTTGCGTATCTCATTTTCTGTAAACTTCAAAGACAACAATCCCATAGAAAGAATTACAATTTCCCTGATGAATTTGAAATATTCATTGGTCTTCATAAAAGGCAGATAAAATTCATTAATGAATTCGACTGATAATACCACTCCTATCAAGAAGATAAAATTTCTTTTGCCTTGAAGTTTTAAAGGCTCCACTTCTGATTTATCTTTTGTAATTGAAATTTCCGGTTCTTTTTTGTAATAATAAGAATCGACAAAATAATAAAGTGTCAGAAGCAAAGCATTGACTACAAACCATTCTTTAACTAAACCCAAAAACCACTCAAAGGGTGCTCCTCTGAGATACATCATAAAAAGAGGTGGATCGCCTAAAGGTGTTAATAATCCACCACAATTTGCTACTATTGCTATAAAAAATAGAATTGTATGAACCTTGAAAGTTCTTTCTTGATTTGTTTTTATAACAGGACGAATTAACAACATTGCAGCACCTGTTGTACCCATAAAAGATGCAAGAACTGCTCCAATTCCCAAAAATAAAGTATTAATTGAAGGCTTTGCCTGAATATCACCTTTTAGTAAAATACCTCCAGTTATTGTAAAGAGTGATCCAAGTAAAATTATAAAGGGTATATAATCAAAAAGCATAGTATGAATTATCTCGTGTGTAAATCCGTTTACTAAAAGATATATCAACACAGGAACACTTAATACTATCGAGATAATCAATTTATTCTGATTTTTTTCCCAAAAATGATTAAACTTTAAAGGTAAAACAGCAATTGCTGCAAGCATTAGTATAAAAGGTATAATTGTATATAATTGTACGTTTGAGTAATCAGCGTGATTCATAATAATCCTTAAATAATTTTTTAATTACTACATTACCAAAGCCATTATAGCTTTTTGAACGTGAAGTCTATTTTCAGCTTCATCAAAAATAACTGAATTAGGAGAATCTGCCACTTCATCAACAACTTCTTCACCTCTATGAGCAGGTAAACAATGCATAAATAGATAATCCTCTTTTGCGTGTTTTACTAAATCTGTGTTTACTTGATAAGAAGCGAATATTTTTTTGCGTTCTTCAGCTTCTTTTTCTTGTCCCATACTAGCCCATACATCAGTATAAACAACATCAGCATTTTTTACTGCTTCAATTGGATCATTTAATATTTCAACTTTGCTACCCATATATGAAGCGAAGCTTTTTGCTTTTTCAACTATCTCTTTCTTGGGTTCATATCCTTTGGGTGATGCAATTGATATATCCATTCCAACTTTTGAACATCCATTTAATAAACTATGAGCGACATTATTTCCATCACCAACATAAGCTAACTTTAGACCTTGTAACTTTCTTTTCTTTTCAAGAATTGTAAATAAATCAGTTAAAGCTTGGCAAGGATGAAGTAAATCTGTTAGACCATTTATAACAGGAATATCTGCATATTTAGCAAGTTCAACTACGTCCGAATGATCAAAGGTTCTTATCATAATTCCGTTTAAATATCGAGAAAGAACTCGCGCTGTATCTGCTATACTTTCGCTTACACCTAATTGTAAATCATTAGGACCGAAATACATTCCAATTCCACCAAGTTGATAAATTCCTGTTTCAAATGAAATTCTAGTTCGGGTTGAGCGTTTTGTGAAAATCATACCAAGAGTTTTGCCTTCCAAATATCGATGTGGTTCGTTTGTATATAATTTCTGTTTTAATGACTTAGCCACATCAAAAATTTCATAAATCTCTTCAATAGATAAATCAGCGATTGAGATTAAATCTTTTCCTTTCATATTTACAGCCATAATTAACTCCTATTTTTTATTAAAGTTTAATCTGAAATAATCTTAGTTCCACAATTTGGATTACTTAATTGAGTTGATTCAGTAATAATAGTTTCTTTACCTCCGTTTGAGACAAATCTAATAGCAGCTAAAATTTTTGGTCCCATACTTCCTGCACCAAATTCACCTGCTTCATAATATTTTTTTGCTTCTGAAAGTGTAATTACATCAAGCTGAGTTTGATTTGGTTTATTAAAGTTCAAATAAACTTTTGGAACATCTGTTAAAATAATGAACTGATCAGCTTTTATTTCTTTAGCAAGCAAAGATGAAGCAAGATCTTTATCAATAACTGCTTCTGTTCCTATTAAGTTTTTTTCTTCGTCATAATAAACAGGAATACCTCCACCACCGCAAGCTATAATAATATTTCCTTTTTGAACTAGTTGTTTAATTATTTTTTTATTAAGAATATCTAAAGGCTCAGGAGATGGAACTACTCTTCTCCACCCTCTTTTTCTCGCATCTTCTTTGAAAACAAAATTGTTACTTTTAGCTAAAAGGTCAGCTTCTTCTTTAAGATAAAAAGGTCCTACTGGTTTATTTGGATCATTAAATGCTGGGTCATTCTTATCTACAAGAACTTGAGTTACAATTGTAACTATATTTTTCTTGATTTTATTTTTCGCAAGAATATTTCTCATCTGTTTTTCAATCATATATCCAATACCACCTTGAGAATCAGCTACACAGATATCTAAAGGCATTTTGGGGATTTTGTATGTATTATAGCCAGCTTCGTTTCTTAACATAATATTCCCAACCTGAGGGCCATTTCCGTGAGTGATTACAAGTTCAAAACCTTGTTTGATTAAATTGAGAAGGTTAATACAGGTATCGTATGTATTTTTTTCTTGTTGTTGAATCGTACCAATTTCGTTTCCACGAAGTAATGCATTTCCACCTAATGCTACAACTGCAATTTTGGACATATATTTCCTTAGAATTCATTAGCATTCTTTAAAGGATTTTTTAAAATTACAGTTCAAACTTAATTAAGGTTTTAATGAAATAAAATTCTTTGCTATGAGTCCCAATAAATTTGATATAGATTCCTCTCTTGAGCCAGAGAATATGATTAGATTATATGCATCTGGCGCTTTTCCTATGGCTGATGATTTAGGGAAAATAAATTGGTATTTACCTTCAATTAGAGCTATTATTCCATTGAATGATTATAATATACCTCGTTCTGTGAAAAGTTTGATCAAGAAAGAATTATTCGAAATTAGATATGACTTTGATGTTATGAGAGTAATAAAAAATTGTGCTAACAGAGAAACAACTTGGATTTCAGAAGAGCTTATTATTGCATATAAAAGATTACATAAACGAGGATTTGTTCATTCTGTTGAAACTTACATTGAAAACAATCTTGTTGGAGGTTTATACGGAATTGCATTTAGAGGAGCTTTTTTTGGTGAATCAATGTTTTCAAAAGTCTCAGGAGCATCAAAAGTGGCTCTTGCAAAATTGATCGAACACTTAATAGAAAGAAATTTTGTGTTATTAGATGTTCAGTATATAACAGATCATCTTAAAATGTTTGGTGCAAGAAATATTCATTGGGAAGAATATCATAATCTTCTTATGAAATCATACATAACCAATACAACTTTTTTATGATTTTAAAATGAATTCTAATTCGAACATACTCACTACTTCTGTAAAATATTTGAAATCTGTTGGTCCCAAAAGAGCAATTGCATTCGAAAAAGCTGGAATAAAATCCATCAAAGACCTACTTTTTTATTTTCCAACCAGATACCTTGATAGAACTACTGTTCTTACTGTTTCACAAGCTTATCAATACGCTGTCAATGGTTATGATGGTGAATTAACAATTATTGGAAAAGTTCTACAAAAAGAAATTATTAAAACTTCCAAAAGACAACTATTAAAAGTTTACTTTAAAGATAAAACAGGTTTCTTTGAATGTATTTGGTTTTCTGGAATTAATTATTTTGAAAAAATTTTTAATGAAAATGATTTTTTTGCTATTAGTAGTAAACCAGAAATCGATAGATACAATAGACTTCAATTCATACATCCAGATTATGATAAAATATCTGAAGAAGAATCAAATAATTTTATCAATACAGGAAAGATTATTCCTTTTTATAGAATTCCAAAAGAATTAAAACTTACAAACCTTGGTGATTTAGGAATAAGAAAAATAATTTATAATGCAGTTGAAAATTATGTTGATAAAGTTGAAGAAACCTTACCTGATTATTTAATAAAGAAACATTCTTTAATACCACTTAATGAAGCAATAAAAAATTATCATTTCCCTGAAAGCATTGATAAACTTCTCGAAGCAAAAAGAAGAATGAAGTTTGAAGAAATATTTTTTCTTGAATTAATTATTGCACTTAAAAAATCGAAAATTAAAAAGAACATAAAGCCTTATAAATATTCAATCAAATCAGATTTAATAAAAAAATTTTTATCAATCCTTCCTTATGAATTAACAAAATCTCAATTGAAGGTTTTATCAGAGATCAAAAAAGACTTATTATCTGAATATCCGATGAATCGTCTTTTACAAGGTGATGTGGGAAGCGGAAAAACAATTGTTGCATTAATATCTATGTTAATTGCCGTTGATAGTGGTTATCAAACTGCATTGATGGTACCGACAGAAATCTTAGCTGACCAACATTATAGAAATATATCTGCACTTGTTGAAAAACTAAATCAAATTAATCCTGAAAGAAAAATTCAAGTTGAACTTTTAATTGGCGGTCAAAACAAATCAAAACGGAATAAAATTTTGAAATCAATTGAAGATAATCAAACAGATATAATAATTGGAACTCACGCTTTGATTGAAGAGAACGTTAATTTTAATAATCTCTCATACGTAGTGATAGATGAGCAACATCGATTTGGAGTTCGACAGCGAGCAGATTTAATTTCAAAGGGATTGAATCCGGATGTTTTAGTTATGAGTGCAACACCAATCCCTCGAACAATCACTATGACACTATATGGAGATTTGGATGTTTCTGTTATTGATGAAATGCCAAGGAATCGAAAAAAAATTTTAACGGTACTAAGAGGAGAAAAAAAACTTCCCGAGATTTATAAGTTCATAATAGATAAAGCAAAAGAAAATTATCAAACTTTTATTGTGTATCCTCTTATTGAAGAATCTGATAAACTCGAGTTAAAAGCTGCAACAAAATATTATGAAGAACTCTCATCAACATATTTAAAGGATTTAAAACTTGGATTGATTCACGGAAAAATGTCTTGGCAAGAGAAAGAAGAAATGATGTTCAAATTTTTAAGAAAAGAATTTGATGTATTAGTAGCAACTACAGTTATCGAGGTTGGAATAGATATTCCTGATGCAAATATTATTTTAATAAATGATGCACATCGCTTTGGACTATCACAACTTCACCAATTAAGAGGAAGAGTTGGAAGAAGTAATAAACAAGCTTACTGTATTTTGGTTTCATCTGATAATCTTGTAGAAAGACAAAACACTTACAAATTAAACTTTGAATATTTATCCCCAACTCAATTGGAAAATTATAAAGCATCGATACGATTACAATCGATGGTAAAATTCAATGACGGTTTTAAGATAGCTGAAATAGATATGAAGTTAAGAGGACCCGGAGATATCTTTGGTATTAAACAAAGTGGCTTCCCCGAATTAAAGTATGTTAATATTGTAGAAGACGAGAAAATTATTTTTGAAGCAAAAGTTTCTGCATTCGATGTTGTTAAAAATGATCAAGAACTTGTATCAGAAAAAAATTTTTTATTGAGAAAAAAAATTATTGATGAGTTTAAAGACAATTTTATCTTTTCGAAGATAGGTTAAATCTAATTTAAAATGTTCATATTGATTTCAAGCCCTCTAATCAATGCTAAAACGAATGTTATAAAATTTCATTAAAAAGTTTTTTAAATGTATTCACTCACAAAAAAATTTTTTTAATTAACATCTCATATAATCACAACTTCTTGACAAAGTTTTTATAAACATTATATTTGCTTTAGAAAAAAATTTTTTCGGAGAAGTTATTTTATCATCAATATTCAGTAGAAGATTGAGTGTTGCATTAGCATTCAATGTAAAACCAGAAAGTTCAACTTTCTCCGAAATAGTGTCCTCAAAAAATCAATCTGTTATTCACAACGATACAACTCAGTTAGATCAATATGCTGAATGGGATACTTGGGAGACAATCAACGCGGTAAAAGACGCACTATCAATCTATCATAATGTTACATTGATTGAAGCAAATCAAAACGCATTCGAAAAATTCAAAGCGACTCGTCCTGATATAGTCTTCAACATAGCTGAAGGATTAAAAGGATTTAGTAGAGAAGCTCAAATTCCTGCAATGTTAGAAATGTTAGACATACCTTACACAGGCAGTGATGCATTAACACTTGGTATTTGTTTAGATAAATCTCGCACCAAAGAAATCTTAAATTACTACAATATACCAAATGCAAAATTTTTTGTTTATGAAAACACCTCTCAATTAAATGGCAAAAGTTTTAATTATCCTCTGTTTGTAAAACCAATCTCCGAAGGTTCATCAAAAGGAATTTTTTTCTCTTCAATTGCAAGTAACTTCTCTGAATTGAAAAATGAAATTGATAGAATAACAAGTCTATATAAACAACCTGCATTAGTTGAAGAGTTTTTATCGGGTAGAGAATTTACTGTTGCACTATTAGGTAATGGAAAAGAGACAAGAGTCCTTCCGATAATTGAAGTGCGTTACGATAAATATCCTGAAAATGTTAAGCCCATATATTCTTTTGAAGCTAAATGGATTTTAGATACTAAAGAAAGTGATTTTGATGTTTTTGATTGTCCGGCTCAAATTGATAAGCAACTTGAGAATAAAATCATTGAAGTTTGCTTAAAGACTTATGAAGTTTTAAGATGTAGAGATTGGAGCAGGATTGATATAAGGCTTGATAAAGATGGTATTCCAAATGTAATTGAAATTAATCCATTACCTGGAATAATGCCCGATCCAAAAGAGAACTCAAGCTACCCAAAAGCAGCTCGCACTGCTGGAATGACTTATGAAGAGATGATCAATCAAGTTTTATTAGCAGCTTGTAAAAGATATAATCTTGTATGAAACAAGAAGCAAAAATACTTGTTTGTTATAATGCACCAGTCAGTGTTTTTTCAATATACAATGGAAAACCCGATTCTAATAGTTTTGATAAAAAAGATTTATCTGAATATTCCTTTGCTGAACAGATAGATGAAATTGCTAAAATTTTATCAGAAGAATTTTCTGTTGTTGAGACTTATGCCGTAGATAAAAACATTAAATCTTTTATTAACAAACTCCAAGATTTCGCTCCAGATGCAGTTGTCAATTTCATAGAGTCTGTCGAAGGCATAACTAATTACGAATATTGTGTGGCTGGTTTATTTGAACTATTAAATATCGAATTTACAGGAAACACCGCAGCAACTCTAGGAAATTGCTTAAACAAAGAAAGAACAAAAGTCATCCTTTCATCTTATGGAATACCAACTCCTCGATTTATTACCTTAGAGCCACATACTAAAATCTCTTCAAAAAACTTTAAACTTAATTTTCCTGTTATAATGAAATTAGATGAAGAAGATGCAAGTATTGGAATATCAGAATTTTCTGTTGTAAAAAATTTTAATCAATTAAGGAAACACTTTAACTTCCTATCTGAAACTTACAATAAAAAAATTTTAGTGGAAGAATTCATAGATGGTCGGGAGATAAATGTTGCAATATTAAATGGACAGGTGTTACCATTATCGGAAATAGACTTCACGGGTCTATCAGAAGACTTACCTAAAATTGTTACCTATGAAGGTAAATGGATTGAAGAGAGTGAATATTTCAAATACACAAAACCAATCTGTCCTGCAAAATTGAATAAACATTTAAAATCAAAAATCGAAAAAGTTGCTTTAAAGGCTTATTCAATAATGAACTGTAGAGATTATGCAAGAGTTGATATAAGGCTATCAAAAGAAAATATTCCTTATGTAATTGAAGTTAATCCAAATCCTGATATATCTCCAGACTCAGGATTTGTAAGAGCTGCAAAAGCAGCGGGATTGAGCTATAGTGAATTATTAAAAACAATAACAAGTTTTGCTTTAGAAAGAAAGAAAAATGATTCGCTCAATAAAGCCGTCTGATGTAAGTGCAATTGAAAAACTACTGAATAAAATATCAAATTTTAATGACGAAGAAGTCAAAGTGGCAATGGAACTGGTTAATATTGCTGCAAATGATCCAAAACAAAATGATTATAATGTTTTTGTTTACGAAGAAAACAATTTGATACTCGGTTATCATTGCACTGGCAGACGCCCTTTGACAGATGCTGTATATGATCTTTATTGGATTGTTACAGATCCTGATTATTCAGGAAATGGTATTGGCAAAAAATTATTGGAACACGCAGAAAATTTTGTCAAAGAGCGAAATGGAAGATGGATAATTGCCGAAACCTCCTCAAGAGAGGAATATCTTCCAACACAGATTTTTTATTTTAGAAATAATTATTCAATTATCGGAGAGATAAAAGATTTTTATTCAATAGGAGATAATCTTCTAATTTTTGGAAAGTTTTTTAATCAAAAGCAAAACTGAGGATAATTATGGAACTATGGCAACAAATGATACGAGATAGCATCCACACAGTGGATCAACTCGTTGAAAAATTCGGTCTTGATAGAAAAATTGCCGAACAACTCGACGGATTTTTTCAGGCTCGTATCAACCCTTACTATTTAAGCTTAATTAGATATCCGGGAGATCCAATTTGGCTTCAATGTGTTCCGGATAAAAAAGAATTAGAAGATTATGACGCCGAAGAAGACCCTCTCCTTGAAGATGCAATGAGTCCGGTGCCAAATATTACTCACCGTTATCCAGACAGAGCATTGTTTCTTGTAACAAGTCAATGCGGTTTATATTGCAGATTTTGTACAAGAAAGAGAAAAGTTGGTAACCACGAAAAAATTTCAATGAAAGGACTAGAAAGTGCATTTAAATATTTAGAAGAACATACTGAAATTAGAGACGTTATACTTTCTGGTGGCGATCCTTTAATGTTAACTGATGCAATGTTAGAAAAAATATTGCAACGATTAAGACAAATACCTCATATTGAGATAATAAGACTTGGCACAAAAATGCCTTGTGTTCTACCACAGAGAATTACCCCTAAACTATGCAATATGTTAAAGAAATATCATCCAATTTATTGTAATACTCATTTTAACCATCCTTGGGAAATTACACCTGAAAGTTCTAAAGCCTGTGAAATGCTTGCTGATGCAGGAATTCCAGTTGGCAATCAGATGGTAATTATGAAAGGAGTTAATGATGATCCAGAAGTTGTTAAAGAACTTGTGCAAAAGCTATTAAAGATTCGTGTTCGTCCTTACTATATGTATATGGCTGATGAAACAAAAGGTGCAAATCATTTTAGAACTTCAGTTGAAACTGGATTAAAAATAATTGAAGCATTGAGAGGATACACATCAGGATTAGCAGTCCCTCATTTT
This sequence comes from Ignavibacterium sp., assembly GCA_025056745.1. Taxonomy (GTDB): domain Bacteria; phylum Bacteroidota; class Ignavibacteria; order Ignavibacteriales; family Ignavibacteriaceae; genus Ignavibacterium. Next base: position 50,091 of record JANWVQ010000091.1, on the reverse strand, counting down.
GTTATTGATGCTCCGGGTGGTGGAGGTAAGATTCCTTTGTTGCCCAAATACGTCCTCTATCACGATGAAGAAAAAATCATTATGCGTAATTATCAAAACAAACTTTATACTTATAAAAACTACGCTGACAAAAATAATATAAATGGCTATGGATCTGAATTTAAGAAAAATGGGAAGAATGGTAAAACTAAGAAAACGATTAGTACAAAGGAGAAATCACCATTAGAAATTTTACAAGAGTTATAAAAAAAGGCTGTCTCAAAATTCAATTTGTTTATAAACTTCTTAAAACTTTGAGGCAGCCAAAATTATTTTAATCTAAATCAATTAATCACTATTGTGCGATTCTTTCAATCTTCTGCTGAATGATATAAAAAATCCAATTACCAATACCAAAACTCCAATCCAAACTAGGCTGACAAATGGTTTGATACTTGCATTTACTACTAAAACTTCTTGAGATTCTTTTTTCACAATTTCTTTTGGTTGATCTAATCTTGATATTGAAAGTTCAACTCCTTGAGCTGATAAATTCAAAAGCTCTACTCGAAGATTCAATTCTTTAGATTCAAATGATGTAAATTCAACCTCAGAGCCTTTTTGTTTCCTGAATAACTTAAATTGATAAGTTTTTCCATTTGACTCTGCTAACATTACTGCACCAAGTTGAAAATCTCTACCTTCTTGCATAGCCTTCATTACATCTGAATCCATTTCAAATTTATCAAAGGTTAATTTAATATTTTCAAATTCAACAGATTTCCCCTTTTCAATATTAATTGACCCCGCGTGAGAATGACCATCTTTTTCTTCATAACTTAATGGAGCTATATAAATATCTTTAGTAGGCAATACAACAATTGAAGGCTCTCTCATTAAACTATTGTTATATTCAGCAATATACATCACAGGTGAAGCATTATAAGTTTTACCATTTTTACTCATACTTATGTTAAATGCATACTTAGTTGCATTCTCAATTGGTTGATAACCTGTGAAAACCATTTGATATCCGAAAGCTTCAACCGGTTTACCTTTAACTAAATTCAAAGTCTTCTCCTTACTATAAGCAGAAGAACCAATAACACCGAGGATAAAAATTGCTAATCCAATGTGAGCTACATAAGCACCTAGTTTGTCAAAGTTATTCTTTATTATTTTTATAGCAATTTCTCCATTAACTATTATAGTAAAAATTGCTGAGAATGAAAGTAAAATCATCATTATATCATTTACTCCACCGATCAAAATCATCAAAACTGTAAGAACGGCACTTACAGCTAAATAAATGACGGACTTACTTAATAATTCTTGAGTAGAAGTAGTTTTCCATTTCAGTAATAAACTTAATCCATTCAACAAACCAACTATGATAGCTAAAGGAACGTGCATTTCATTATAAAAAGAAATATCAACCGAACGACCAACTATTGGAGCTGACGTCCCAACAAAAACTATTATTGCAGAAGCACACAAAACCACTGCAGCAGTGAATAAAGATAATTCTCGGGAGAGAAGACTTTCATCTTGAGGTATTTCAGATTGTAGTTCTTTCCATCTGTAAATTATCAAGCCAATTCCAAGTAATGTAAATGAACCGATGAAAATTATCAGGAATAGGTAGACAAGCATACCAGGATCAACAAAAGAATGAACTGAGGCATCTCCAAGAACTCCACTGCGTGTTAAAAATGTGCTGTATAATACGAGTATATAGACGAGAATACTTAAAATTAAATTAGTTTTGACATATCTACCATTTCCTTCGCTTTGCATTTGACTTCTTTTTTGAACAAGCATTGTATGAATAGTTGCAACACCGATAAGCCAAGGAATTAAACTTGAATTTTCAACAGGATCCCAAGCCCAATAACCTCCCCAACCAAGCATTTCATAAGCCCAATAACCCCCAAGCATTATTCCTAAACCTAAAATCCCAGTTCCTGCCAATAACCAAGGAAATGATTGACTAACCCAATCTCTATATTCATTTTTCATTAAAGCTGAAACAGCAAATGCAAAAGGAACAGTTGCCATAGAAAATCCAACGAAAAGAATCGGAGGATGAATTTGCATCCAAAAATTCAATAATTGTGGATTTAATCCTCTACCATTAACTATAAATGTATTTGGATCAATTCCATTCTGAACCAAAGAGGCTAATAATGTTGATGATACTTGAACGTAAGTTGTTCCTGTTTGTGGATCAGGGAATAAAAATGATTGTAAAAAAGGTAGATTTAAGTAATTTGAATTTATTGACTTTAAATCAACAAATATTGGTGTTGTCCAAATATATTCGAAAGGATTCTTTAACCAAGGAGAAACCATTAATAACAAGAAAGATGTGGCGAGTGTAAAAACTGTCATCACTCTTGGTTCTAAATCACCCCTTTTTGAAGAATAAGATTGTAAAATGACTCCAATAATTACAGTAAATAAAATCCATAACATAAAGCTTCCTTCTTGCCCACCCCAAAATGAGGAGAACAGAAGTCCCGTTGAAAGTGAATTATTACTATAACTAAAAACATACTTATACTGATATTGATGAGTGAGTATGTAATACCATAGAAATGTCGAAGCAACTATTACAAATATTGAGGTCAAATGATAAAAGATTCTTGCATAGGATAATGTATTATTATATCCTCTGAAATTTAAGTAATACATTATCATCGAAATTATGCTAAAAACTAATGCGAATGTCAAAATGATACTTCCAATCATAAATTCTCCTAAGAATTAAAGAAAAATAAAATTAACTATATTACAAACTCGATGATTGGGTTGCAGTTTGTTCTTGATACTTGCTTGGACATTTTGTTAGAATTTCCTTTGCGTAAAAATAATTATCCTGATAAGAGCCAGTAACTACTACACTTGTTGCAGATTCAAAGTTATTAGGCATTGCTCCTTTATAGACTACCAACATTTCCTCACCCTTATCATCTCTTATATAGAACTTGAACAAATTATTTTCTGCATCATAAGAGTATTGTTTTTCCTTTACCCAACTACCAGTTGCTTTGACGGTTTTATGAGAAGCTTTAACGATGGAAAAATTATTTTCATATTTTATATTGCTTTGGGTAAATAAATAACCCATTATTCCTAAAAATAAAACGATAATAATTCCACCAAATAGGTACTTATTCTTCATTTTTTTCTCCTTTCAATTCTTGTTCAATTGATTTTATTCTTCTATCCATTCCAAGTAAATAAAAGAAAATTCCTGTCCAAACAATCAGGACAATTATCATTACAATGTAAATTGCATTTTTAGATAAAAAATCTAACACGGTTTACCTCAGAAGTTTTTTGTTCAATTTATCTTTATAAATTATTGATTTATAACCTAAGTTCCACATCCAGAAATAAAGAATTGTAAATGCAATCAGCGATATAAAAAATACAAGGAGCATATTTTCATTCATCTTAAAATTAACAATTGGTCCTGAAGTTTCATCATCAGCAGAGCCGGGATGTAACCCTGTCATTATTCGAGGCATAATAAAAATAAAAAATGGCACTGTAAAAAAAGCTATTATAGAATAAACTGAAGAAAGAGTTGCTCTTTTTTCTTCTGATTCAATTGAAGATCTTAGAGCAAACCAAGCACCGTATATTAAAAGCAAAGCAAAAATACTTGTTTGACGAGGATCCCAACTCCAAAATGCACCCCAAGCAAATCTTGCCCATACTGCTCCCGTAACTGTAGCAAGAATACAGAAAATAATTCCAAGTTGGTTAGCAACATAAGCTTTTATATCGTCATTAATGTTTTTTGACCTGAGATATTTGATACTATAAAGAAAAGCCATCAAAAATGCTATTACAGCCAACCAAGCAGTTGGGACGTGGAAAAAGATAATTTTTGCATTTTCTTCAAGACCGGGAATAAATGGAAATTCATACCAAGCGCTTGGTTTTTCAACTATTGGGAATGCTATTCCCGCTATTGAGACGAAAGTCATTAAGACAAATAAAATTATTTTCCAATACATATTTAATCTTTCCAAATAAAATCGAATAAAAGATATGAAACTGTTATCATAATAATATTATAACTAACAACAATTGACAACTCATAAAAGACTGACTCAAAGTTAGTGCCATCAAAACTAAAAATTGTTAATTGCACACAAGTTAAAATCAATGGTAATAAAATTGGAAAAGATAAAACTGGATATAAAGTTCCTTTCGCTCCAGCTTTTGCTATGATCGAAGCTATGATTGTTGATGAAATTGCTAATCCGATATTGCCAAGAACGAATGTCAAAATAAATAAAGCAGGATTTTTTATATAAAAACTCTCAAAAAAAGCACTATATAGAAAAGTAATAACAATATTCATAAAAAAAGTCAATATAAGATTAAATATCAGTTTTCCTGTAAAAACAGTATCTGGAGAAGCAATTAATTGCAAAGTAAGGTTAGTTCCTTTCTCTTCCTCAGCTACAAAAGCACGAGAAAGGCCACTCATAGCAGAAAAGAAAATCACAACCCAATATAGACCAGCAGTCAAATCAGAATTTACTTTTTCATTACCTATTGAGAAAAGTATAACACTTATTGCAACCAAAATAAACATAACTAAAGCATTAATTGCATATCTTGTTCTAAGCTCTGACTTAATATCTTTTATAAAAATGTTATATGATTTTTGAAACATCTACTATTGTGATTTATATTTTTCTAAAAATAATATCTCATTGCAATGAGCTAAATCCTGCTCCTCGTTTGAAGCAATAATTACAATGTTCTTTAGTGAATAATCCTTAATAATTGAATAAACTGATTCTTTACCTTCGTTATCCAAGTTTGAAGTTGGTTCATCTAAAATTAAAAGATTTGGTCTATGCATTAGAGCGAAAATAAATTTTAAACGTTGTTTCATTCCGGATGAATATGTTTTTACAATGTCTTTTCTTCTACTATACAAATTCATTTTCGCTAAAAGTTCTTTAATATATTCTGCTTCGTATTTTATTCCTCTGATTTTAGAAATTATCTTTAAATTTTCTTCAGCTGAGAATTCTTCATACAAAATTAGATATGGTGATACAAATCCAATAAAATTAAATAACTTTTCATAATCAATTTTTTCACCATTAACAAAATGGTTGACATGGCCTTTAGTTGGAGATAGAACACCTGCAATAATTTTTACTAAAGTTGATTTTCCAGAGCCATTGCTTCCTGAGATACCCAAAACAAAGTTTGAATGAATTGAATAATTTATATTTTGAAAAATTATTCTTTGCCCAAAAATTTTTGAAAGATTTTTTATCTCCAGTTTATAATTACTCATAAAGAACAACAATTTTATCTCTTAAAACCTTCTCGCCAATTTTTACAGTAATAAAATAAACTCCAGAAGAAACAAGTTCACCATTATTGTCTCTCAAATCCCATTTAACACCTTTTGAACCATTAGGTAGGAACATCAACTTTAAATAGTTACTAAAAATCAACTGCATTGACGAAGAAAACACATTTAGTAAGATTTCATCAAATAAGACATTATTTATTTGAATATTCAGATATTCACCATAAAAATATTTTTTATTAAAACTAAATGGGTTCGGGAAAGCGAATAATTCTCTATTATTTCTTGTGGGAAATAAGTTAGAGTCGCCGATGATTATCATATTATTCAAAATTTCAGAAACATTAAAAAAATTCTGATACGGCGAATCAAAATCTGCTGAAAAGATTCCACCTAATTTTCTTGTGCCTCTGGATGTATCGCTATATAGATTGTAATTAAATGAAAAAACTTTATTAGTACTATCGATTCCATTCACAACATCAGAATTAGAAATAATAACTACAAGAGTATCTAAGCCAGAGTTAATTTTCAAATAATAGTTTGTCGTTGCTTTACTGCTCATAGAATAAACTCTTGATGGAGGATTAAACGGCATTGGGTTGGAGGTTTTTATAATCGGGTAATTCTCAGCTTCATCATAAAATTTTCCACGAATACTTCTGTATCCTGTAAAATAATTCCATAAACCGAATTTATTAAATTGTTCACCAAAACTTGTTCCTCTTTCATTTAATGCTAAATAATTTGCAGTTAAAGCTCTGTGATTTGGCATCAATTCCCAAATTCTTTTTAACAACTGATGCCCAAAATTTTGTTGAAGAAAAATGTTCCAAATTGCTAAGTTATATCCATTGTTAAGAATAATTGGTCTAGAAGGATTATTGAAATAATCTGTCATATAGTAATAATAATCATTAATATCATCAAAAACGAATTCTTCCATCGCAGTAGATGAAATTTCATAGTAAAAAATATCGGCTTCTCTATAAATATAATTTCCTATTTGAATTGCGTGATGAAATTCGTGAGCGACAGTTACTCTAGCTCCATTGATACCTGATGTTGGATAGCCAATATAATCATTGTCGATTACTGTATAACTAGTAAATCTGTTATTACCGATTGAGTATTCGGGCTGTGTGAAGCCATAGTAATCAGAACCAAGATTTGTTATGTAAATATCAAATCTGTTATCTCCCCCCATTCCATTATCAGGTGGCGGAGGAGGATAACCAAGGAATGTAACTTCATACTTATAAACAGAATCTAAGGCATTAGCTAATTGATTTAATGAATAAGCTGGAGCATCAGGACCTGTTTTATTAAAATGAATTCTAAAAAATCCTGATGGCGAGATAAAACTTGTGTCTGTTATTGGTCTTTGCAATAATTTTTTTAAGATGGATTTTTGATATGAATTAAACTTTTCAAAGTTAATAAATACATTTGCAGCAAGGTTAAATCCACATTTTTTTTGTTCAGGAGATATTTTAATAGGCGATTCACTAAGATTTTGAGAAGTTCTCATAAAAACATAATGAATAAAAAGCGAGTCAAGGTAAAATTGTTGCTCAAATTGTGAAAAAATTTTCCCAGCAGAAACTACAAATAACATTAAAACAAGTTTCTTCTTCAATCTATTTGCCTTATTTTAATTTTTTTATCCGAAGAATCAACATAAACTAAATGTTTATTAATTTTATCAAGTTTTGTAATTGCAAAAATAGTAGGATTAATTTCTTCATAAACATTTTTAATTACTACCTTTTTTGTTCTTTCTACAAAAACTAAGCGTAAAATTCTTTTTGTCTTGTCGTCAAAGAAATAAATAAAACCTTCAGAATCGAAGACTAAAGGAATATTGTAATTAAAATGATATTCTGTTAGTAAATCAGAATTTGTTATAACATCAGCATTTTGATCAAAAATAACAATGTATTTTTTATCGGAATTATCAATTAAAGTTGCAAAGTAATCATAATCGCTTTTTTGTTTTTGTATTAATAATAAAAATTTTGACTTTTCATTTTTTGGTCTCTCTAATAAAATTTTCTCTTGCTTAGTATCGAACATAAAATTTACCAAATTCAAACTAATCAACGAGTCAGAATTTTTCCAATAAATTATTTTGTCTTCCTTATGAGATAAAATATTAGCTTTTACAAAATCATTAGAAACCAAAGGATATTTAATTAGTTTATACTTTTTATCGAGAGAGAGTCTAAGGATTCCATAATTGAGATTATTGTTTTTCGAATAAAGTAATTTTATTTCCCCATTTCCGTTATTATCTGTAACCCATAAATCAATAATGCTTCCTTCAGTATAGATTATTTCTCTTTTGTAATTGTATTTATCAAAATCTAAGTCTATTATCTCTATCATTCTTTGCTTTTCAGAGAAAAAGAAAAATGAAATTTTATTAGTTGTGTTTTGGAAAATATAGAAGTCTGAATGAATACCTTTCAACTCAACTTGATAATAAGTTGATGGGATTCCTTGATTATCACGCAAAATCAACTTTAATTTATTATCATACTTGTCAAGGAAAACAAAATCATTTAATCCATTATTATTATAATCAAAAGTTTTTACCGCTACTGGTTCAATGCCATAAATTAAATTTATATCCTTACGAAAAGAACTAAACTCTGAAAGTATTTTTATTTTTCCATTATTCAAAATATAAGATACTCCATAAACAAATTTTGAATAGAATGGTATTAGATCATATATCTCAATATTTTTTTCAATAATCAATTCCTCAAAAAAATCTTTACCATTTTTGGAAAAAATTATTGAAAGGTAATTCCCATATGAAGAATGACAAATGAAATCGAAATATCCATCGTGGTTATAATCACCTATTGTAAAATTATCAATTGACGAAAATGTTTTAATGCTTTTAGACTCAGAAAAAGTGTTAAGATTATCACCATAAAATATTATCAATCCAGAATCTGTAGAGAATATTAGATCTTTATAATTATCAAGATTAACGTCACTTATTTGAAACTTATTAACTTTATTAGGAACAAAGATCTCTCTTTCAACTTTAAATCTTTCTCCATCTTTATTATAAATCAATTTAAGTTTTTGACTTAACAAATCATAAGCAACAATATCAACGTATTCATCCCAATTTATATCAAAAAAATAAGCATCTGAAAATGAGTGATTTTTGAAATAATTTCTTTCAACGAATTTGTTATTTTTTTCATATATGATCGACAAACCATCAAATGCTTCACCAGATATCAGATATTCGATAGAATTATCTAAATCAATATCTGCAAAATCAATTTTATTTGGGAAAGAATTTAACTTTATAGTTTTTATTATTCTTGGATAACCAAATTGATTAAAGCCTATTAAACCAAAGACTCTGGATTTTCGAGAAGTAAATGCATATTCAAATATTTGTTTAGATTGATTAAAAACTGGTTTGAAAAAATTTGGTTCAAAAGGAAAGTTTCTTCTTTGTGAATTTGAAAAATTTAGGTTTTGCTGGCCAACTAGCAATTGAGAAGTATTTTTCTCTTGATCAAAAACTAATATATCTGAATATGCATCTTTATTAAAATTAAAACTAAAAAGTTTTCTATGCTCAGGATTTATTTTAATTTCAGAAAAATTTATAAAACCATTTATTGGGATTTGTGAATAAGAATGAAATGAAAACAGATTAAGAATAAAAAATATCTTAAAGATTCTTAGAACGATTCTTAAGTCTATCTTCTCTCCTTCTGAGAGCATCCTCAAATCTTCTGATCTCGTCCTCAGTCTCAGGGACAACTTGCTCAACAGGAATTGGTTTTTCATTTTCATCAACAGCTACAAAAGTTAGATATGCCGTATTTGTATGAATTTTTGTTCCGAGTCGAAAGTTCTGTGCATAAACTTTAACACCAACCTCCATAGAAGTTTTAAATACGCGATTAACTGATGCAATTAAAGTTACTGCATCTCCTAGTTTTATCGGATGATGGAAGTCAATTCTATCAACCGAAGCTGTTACACAAACGGTGTTTGAATGTTTAGCCGCACTTAATGCTGCACAAATGTCTATCCAATGCATCAACTGTCCACCAAGCAGATTACCAAGTTGATTGGTATGATTTGGCAGAACTAATTCTGTCATTTCGATTTGAGATTCACTTACTTTTTTCATTGATTAATTTACGGATAGTTGCTTTTCGAGATCAACTATTATCTTCTGAACTTCTGAAACTTTTGAGTTATTCGGATAATTTTTAACAAAATCTTTTGCTGATTCCAATGCATCGTCAAATTTTTTCTTAGATATCAGGAGGTTTATTTTATTAAAGTGTGCTAATGGAGCATATTCTGTATCGTGATAAATTTGCATTACATTATCATAATAAAAAAGTGCTGCATTAGTATATTCTAACTTTTCATATATTCTTGCCGTTTCGAATTCTTTTTTTGCTAACTTCTGATTTAACTCAGCGATTTTAGCCTCTGCCTCTGCGACTTTTTCATCCAAAGGGAAAAAATCAATAAAAGCCTGAAATTCTTGAATCGCTTTAACTGTATTTCTTTGTTCCAAAGAAAAATCTGGCGAAAGTTGATAATAACATTCTGCTAACATAAACTGCGATTTAGAAAGATATTCACTTGTTGGCATCGATTTTATTAATTTACTAAATTCATAAGCACCGAGAAGATATTCACCTCTTTTGAATCGGGACATTCCAAGGTAGTAGGTAGCATCATCATTAATACCACTTGCAGGAAATTGGATTAATATAGCTTCAAATTCTTTAATTGCTTCAAGATAATCTTCATCTTCATAAAACTTTAAGGCTATTGCTAATCTCTCCTCAGCAGTTAAATTAGCAGTTTCGATTGATGAAGAACAAGAGATAATTACGAACAAATTAAAAACAAAAATTGCAACAGGAAAATATTTTTTCATTAGTCCTTGAATAATGTTTATAAAAAACAAAACAATAATAAGTAAAAATCATAAGGTTGAAAAGGTATAAAATCATTTTGACCTTACTGTGAAAAATAATATAACAGCAGTAGCTGTAGCTGAAATGGCTATAATAGGTTCAATAAGATTTGAGAAAAAAGGTTCTTTTGGTGGTTGACCAATTGTGAAAGGTAGTAGCTTATTTTCAAATTTAGAGTATTCAGAATATTCGATCGTATCCAATGATGTAAAATTAAAATCAAAAGTCTCGCTTTTTTTCAATAGAATAACTATACCTGACAAAGTGATTTTTCTTGTTAAAAAATATTTGCCGAAAATATGTTCCTTAAATAATTCTGGATATTCAACAGAAGCTTCAGAAAAATTTAAAATAAGTATTTCATCTACATCTTCTCCTGTTCTTACCATTAAATTATTTTTAATAAAATTCGATCTTATCTGATCATTTAAGTAATTCAACTGATTATTTTCTTGTGAAATTATTTGTATTGAAGTTGTTTTATATCTCAATGATTCAAATATTTTATTAGTCAATGAATCGGTCAAATTCCTGAAGATGTCAAGATTCGATGATGTTTGGGGAAAAATTAAAACAGAGAAAAAAATAAAAAGCTGGAATGACAACATCCCAGCTTTGTTAATATATTTCAAATTACTAATCAGATTCTACCTGCAGCTAATTTTTGTAATCTTTTTATTCGCTCTTCAATTGGTGGATGAGTTGAGAAAAGCTTACCAATTCCACCAAATAAAGGACTTACAATAAACATATGAGCAGTTGCCGGTTCAACATTTCTCATATGATGAATTTGATTTGCACGTGAAATTTTTGAAAGTGCTGATGCTAGTGCGAGTGGATTTCTACAAATTTTTGCACCTCCTTCGTCAGCCATATATTCTCTTGAACGAGATATTGCAAGTTGAAGCATTGTCGCAATTATTGGGGAAAGAATTATCAACAATAATCCACCAAGACCACTTCCGCTTTCTTCATCATTATTTCTACCAAACATTGTAAGCCATCCAGCCATATGAGCGATATATGAAATAGTACCAACTAAAGTTGCAGCAATTGTACTAATCAAAATATCACGGTTTTTAATGTGAGCCAATTCGTGAGCCATCACTCCAGCTATTTCTTCATCATTGAGGGTTTGCAATATACCTGTTGTTGCAGCTACAGCTGCATTTTGAGGATTTCTTCCGGTTGCAAAAGCATTTGGTGTTGGATCATTTATAATATAAACTTTTGGCATAGGGAGATTTGCATTCTGTGCTAGTCTTTCTATCATATCATAAAACTTAGGAGCTTCAGCTCTAGTGATTTGTTTTGCGTGATACATCGATAAAACAATTTTATCAGAAAACCAATATGAACCAAAGTTCATAATAATTGAAAACAGAAGAGCTATTGTCATTCCTGCATTTCCACCGATGGCATATCCAACTAATAAGAATAAAGCCATCATTAAAGACATTAAGAATACAGTTTTAATTGCGTTCATATTTTCTCCTATTTATTGTTATCGTGTCTATGTTTTTCAGATATTAGATGAATTAATAAAGTTTTTGTTTCGGCTTTTCAATTGTTTTTTACAATTTCTAGAAAATCATTTTCTAAGGTTGTATTTGGAATTTCAATTATTCTACCAATTTCTTTATCATTTTTATAAAAAATAAAAGTCGGGACAAAATTTATATCGAGATTATCAACTTCGTTTTGATATCCTTTTTTATTCCTATCGACACAAATCATCTCTAAATTTTCTTCTGGAAATTTAATTGAATCAAGAATTTTCAAAAAGGCTGGAACAAATTCCCTGCTATCACTGCACCACGTTCCCAAAACAATTTTAATTTTTAAGTTGTTCAAAAAATTCTGTAATTCATCCAAAATCTGATTATCAGGTTGATAGTTAGAATAATTTTCATTAAACCAATTTGAGAAAGCTGTATCTTGAAAAGCTTCTTTTGTACAATAACCAATTAACATTTTTTTATTCTTGACTGTGTCTATAGTAAAATGATTATAATCTTGTCCAAATAAATTTAATGAAATCAAAAAAAGGTAGATTAAAATTATTTTCATCTTTCTTTTCCCTCTTTATTTGAATGTCTGATATCAATTCCCCATAAAAGTTTTTTCCTAAGAGTAGAAAAATAAGAGGATAATGAGGTACTTATAAGTTTCAATTTTTTTTCACTCTTTTTAATTTTTATTTCCATTGGAGGAGGAACATTATAAGCCCTCTGACCATCGCAGCTAACTTGTACATAATTGTGTAATGAATCAGCCTTAATTAAAATCTCTTGATTGCTTGGTAGCACGAGTGGTTTTACAGTTAAACTGTGTGGAGATATTGGTGATAATGATACAACATCCGCTTTAGGACTTATAATAGGGCCACCTACAGAGATTGAATATCCGGTTGAGCCAGTTGGAGTTGCAATAATTATTCCATCTGCATTAAAAGTTGAAACATATTCATCATCAACCCAAATACTTAACTCAATCATTTTATGCCAAGAACCTTTATCAATCACAATATCGTTAAAAGCTAAAATCTGTTCCTGCTTACCAAAAATATCTCCTGAAATTACAATTCTCTCATCAATTTTATAATTTTTATTTTTAATGCAATCTATAATAAAATCCATTTGAGAAAGCTCTGCTTCAACTAGGAAACCAAGTTTACCAATATTTATTCCTAAAACAGGTTTTTCATACTTTAATGCATTAAATGCTGTGTTTAACATAGTCCCATCACCACCAATTGAAATAATTATATCAGCATTTTTATATAATTCATCATCACTCAAAATAATTTCTTCGAACAACTCGATTTTGATTTTTCCATCAGCTTCAAGAAGAGATTTAGTGAGGATATAATCAATATTATTATCTTTTAATTTCGATGTGAATGAAGAAACAACCTCCAGAATATTCTCTTTAGTAATATTTGCGACTATTCCTAACTTCATAATTTCCTAAAATTTCTAAATTAAAATTAAACATTAACATCTAATTATTTCGTAAAAATTTATCTACTTTCATTATAACATCATTTACACTTATTTCATTTATGTTTAGATTCGATCCATAACCAAACTTTGTTTTCAAATAATCTATATCGTTTAGTGATTTTTTTATTTCATCTGGGAAAATATATTCCCCTTTTACTACCATTTCATCAGGATAAGGATGAAATCTTCCGAAGTGATTTCCAATTGATATGCAAATAAAAGGAGTGTTCAAAATTGCTGCGAAATGTATTGCTCCAGTCTCATTTGAAATTAATAATCTTGCTTGTGAAATTAATTTAGCCAATTGAGGAAGATCAGTTTTACCAGTAAGGTCTTCAATCAGATTATAATTTACTTTACTTAAAATTTTTTTTGCCAAAACAGTATCTTTTTTAGAGCCAGCAATAACAATTAATAATTTATATTCGCTGATGATGTAATTGATCACTTCAGCAAACTTATCCGTTGACCACTTCCGTTTTTTTTGGGTAGCACCAGGAAAAACAATAATGAAATTTTTCAGATAAGAAAATTTATTTTCAACTCTTTCAATAGAAAGATATGGTTTGTTGATGGTAATGTTTTGATTCAAAATTTGAGAAAAAAATTCTTTATTTCTTTCGAACTCGAAAATTATATCATTCCGAGCGGGTATGATATGATTGTAATATTTATTGGTTATTAAATTTCTTTTCCATTTAACATAATTATCGTTTGCTCCAGAGCTTCCAATGCGATTCTGTGCTCTGCTAGTGTTAACAATTACGTCACCAAAAAGAATTTCTCTCGAATAGGAGCATTCAATTACTGTTTCAAATCCTTTAAGGTATATTATTTTTAATACTTTGAATTTATAGAAAAAGTTATCATTAAATTTTTTTCTATTAATCCAGATAAATTCATCTACAAATTCTTTATCAAATTTTTCCGCCAAACTCTTCCATATTTCATTACCTAAAAGTGTAATATGATAGTCTTTAAATTTTTCACTTTCCCTTATTATTTGAAGAAAATTTCTAAAAAGTAAATAATCGCCAATTAAGTCCAGTCTGATTAGAAGTAAAGAATTATTTTTTTTCTCTTGCTTGTAAAATGAAATAATAAAATCGATCAACAAATAAATTAGAAATCTGTAAATATTTAATGTCTTAACAAGTAATAAATTGATTTTCATTTATTTTGATCTCTAATTAAAAGATGATCAGTAAAATGTTTACCTTTTAATTTTAGTTTAGTGATAAGATAGAAATCTGAAAGAGCTAATAATTTTAACAACTTAGAATTTAGCTTAATTCTTTTTTCTTTCGATAATAAATGTAATTCACCAAGACTACTATATTTTAAGCCCAGAATATTCGCCATTCGTTCAAAAGTTTTTTTTGAGTAAAATGAAATATGTTGGCCGTGTTCAAAACCATAATACCACCAATCTAAAGATGGAATATTCTCAGATATAGTTTGCGTAGAAAACAAAATATTATCAGAGTAATTGAGAATTTTCTTTACTTCGATTATTGGATTTTCAAAATGTTCAAATACTTCAAATGCTGTAATCAGTTCATAATTGTTATCCTTCATCTCAAAGCCTCTCGCAAGAAGATTTTGAGTGTAATCATCGTGCCAGTAAAAATCAAATCCAATATCACGCATAAGTCTTGTGAAAATTCCATATCCACCAGCATAATCCAAAAATTTTTTCCTATAATCAAAGTAAAAAAATATCAAGATAGCAGCAGCTTTTGAATAATAGATATTACGTCTTAAAATTCCAGTATCTGAAAGATTTATGCTACTTTTATAAGCTTCCTCAAGCCAATATGGATTCTCAGTAAAAAGATAATTACAATCTAAACACCTGAAATATTTTACATCATATTTTTTCAAAACTTTATGTGTAAAAGATAATTCAGTTTCGGATGAGCAGATTTTACATACCATTTTAACTTTCTAATATTTTAATTTATTGACTTTTCAAAGTTAAATTTAGAAGTCAAATAATTAGTAATAAGTTTAATTGTTTTTATGGAAGATTTTAAACTGAATACACCCGTTGCTTTTATAATATTTAACAGACCAGATACAACGAAAATAGTTTTTGAGGAAATCAGAAAAGCAAAACCAAAACAGTTTTTTATAATTGCTGATGGACCTAGAAAAAATAAAATTGGAGAAGATAAAATTTGTGAACAAACAAGAGCAATTGTAGAGAATATTGATTGGGAGTGCGATGTAAAAAGAAACTATTCCGATATTAATTTAGGTTGCAAGAAAAGAGTTTCAAGTGGTATTAGCTGGGTTTTTGAAAATGTTGATAGGGCTATCTTTATTGAAGACGATTGCCTACCAGACCAATCATTTTTCAGATATTGTCAGGAGTTACTAGAATATTACAAGGACAGAGAAGAAGTAATGCTAATCTCTGGAAATAAAGTTTTATCAGATTATGAAGTAAAAAATTATAGTTATTATTTCTCAAGATTTGCTCACATTTGGGGTTGGGCCTCTTGGAGAAGGGTTTGGCAAAAATATGATGTGTCAATGTCAGATTGGGCAGAAATTAATCAACTACAATTCTTAAAAAATATTCTTAACAATAAAAAAGCTGTTAAATATTGGAAAACAATATATGATGAAGTTTATAATGGTGATATAAATACTTGGGATTATCAACTTGAATATACAATATGGAAAAATAAAGGATTATCAATAATTCCCTCTAAAAACCTTGTTTTAAATATTGGATTTAATAATCCAAATGCTACTCACACTGGTAAAGCTGGACTTTATGGAAAAATGAAATTAGAAAAAATGACTTTTCCATTATCTCATCCCTCTGAAATAATCTCAAACATAGAGGCAGACGAACTTGAAAGTAGATTATTCCATAAACTTGGAATCAAGAAAAAAATAAAAAATCATCTCAAAAAACTTGGGATAAGTATCTAAAAAAATATGATAAATTATATCGCAGTAGTAAACACTATCAATAGAAGCACTGAATTTGTTGAGCGTGCGTTGAAGTCTATCTTAGCACAAGATTTTTTACCTTCAAAAATTTTTTTAATTGATCAAAATCTGAAACCATTAATTTTACCTGATGATATTGTTAATAATAAAATAATAGAAGTAATTAATGTTCATACAAAATCAATTTCCATTGCGAGAAATTCTATCACCATTCCGCCGGATGTAGAATACATATTTTTCTGTGATGATGATGGTTTTGCAGATAAAAACTTTTCAAAAGTTCTTTTCGAAATCATAAAAAAAAATCCTGAACTTGATCTATTTGGTGGTGCTTGTCTGAATGAAACTGATAAAAAATATTATAGTAAAAGACAAAAAATGAAAGGTGGAATAAAGGGATTTGCTGATACAAAAAAAATTATGGGATCAAACTTAGTTGTAAGAGCCAAATTATTTGAAGAGCTAAAAAGATTTAGTTCAGATTTCGGAGTAGGATCATTTTGGGGCGCCGCTGAGGAAACGGACTTAGTTTGGAAAGCATTTTTCAATAAAAACAAAATTGATTTTTTTCACGAGCTAATTATTTATCATCCACCCATCCTGAACAATTCAATTTCAGATGAAATAAAAAAATCATTTAGATACGGATTTGGTAAAGGTGGCTTGGTGGCCAAATGGCTATTTAAAGAAAAAAAGATTGTTGTTATTTATGAATTAGTTGAAATGATTGCTGTTCCCTTTTACAATATCATCATTGGTTTTTTTACATTGAATATAAAAAAAATACTTTCTGCATTTTCAAGTATTACTGGAAGAGTAATAGGATTAATCAGAGGATTATTTTACAAATTCAGCTAAGGTTTATATTTACTTAGCTTTATAAACTTCAAAATACGATCTCCTTTTATTGAGAGAAGTGTTTTTCTACCTAAAAACTTAAGAAATCTAATTATAAATCCAACTAAATTTCTAAATGTTAAATACTTTTCATCCTTTAACACCTTGAAACATTCTAAAATTGAGTCTTTTTCTTTAACAATTGAAACACCACTTCCATCCATTTTCACAACAGCACCTTCATTCAAATAAAAGCCTTTATAATTTTTCTTTTCCATTCTAACAACCAAATCAAAATCCATTGCATATTTAAGTTCTTTTTTGAACAATCCAACTTCATCAAAAACTTTTCTTCTAACTATCATAGTTTGATGAAGATAAGGCATTCCACGACCTAAATTTTTCATAAGAGGTTTCATAAATAATTCGGCGCCGAGTTGATCTGAAAAAATAATATTTGAATGGACGAAAACTATATCTTTATTATTATCTAAAATTGATTTGGCTTTAAAAAGGTAATCCGGAGATATCAAAACATCTCCAGAATTTAAAAACATTATATAATCACCTGAAGATAATTTTATGCCTTTGTTAAAAGCATCAGATATTCCTTCGTCTTTTTCTGAAATTGATTTACAAGGATAGTCTTCCAAAAATTTTTTTGTCTTTGGACAGTCTCCACCATTTATTACAACCGATTCGATAAAATCCAATTTAGGAATTGAATCGAGAGTTTGTTTAAGTTGTTCGAAGTTATTAAATGTAATTGTAATAATTGAAATCATAATCAATTTTTTTCTTTGTCATAAAATTAAATAAAGAATCAATCTGCTTAAAAATTTAATAAACTTTATTACTTATTTTTTATCTTTGTCAACAATAATTCAATAATAAATCGAATTTGAAAGTCGCAATAGTTCACGAATGGTTTGTCAATTATGCTGGCTCTGAGCGAGTAGTAGAATCATTCTTAAATATTTTTCCAGATGCAGATGTGTTTGCTTTAGTAGATTTTCTAAACTATGAGCAAAGAAAACAAATTCTTAAAGGAAAATTTGCTAAAACAACCTTTATTCAAAAACTTCCTTTAGCAAGAAAGCATCACAGAAAATATTTACCTCTTTTTCCTAAAGCAATTGAGTCATTTGATTTATCAAAATATGATTTAATTCTTTCAAGTTCACACGCTGTAACTAAAGGAGTAAGAAAAAATAAAAATCAGATTCATATCAGTTATTGTCATTCTCCGATGCGATATATCTGGGATGAGGCTGAACGTTACTTCGAAGCTGCTGATCTTAATAAAGGCTTAAAAAAAATTCTTGCTACAAGAATTCTTAATTATCTAAGAAAATGGGATTTAAAATCTGCACAACTTCCTGATTATCTGATTGCAAATTCAAATTATATAGCAGAAAAAATTAAACGAATTTATAAGAGAGAAGCATTCGTAATTTATCCTCCGGTAGATACTAATTTGTTTCAACTCTGCGAGACAAAAGAAGACTTTTATTTGACCGCATCTCGATTAGTTCCATATAAAAAAATTGACTTAATTGTAGAAGCTTTCTCCCAAATGCCTGACAAAAAATTAGTTTTAATTGGAAGTGGACCTGAAAAAGAAAAAATAAAAATGATTTTAAAGCCAAATATTAAATTCTTAGGTTATCAAGAATTTGATAGTTTGAAAAATTATATGCAAAAAGCTAAGGCTTTTATTTTTGCAGCTGAAGAAGATTTTGGAATAATCGTTGTTGAAGCAATGGCTTGTGGAACTCCCGTTATTGCTTTAAATAGAGGGGGAACTGCTGAAACTGTTGTTGATAATTTCACCGGTATTCATTTCAAAAATCAATCAGCTGGAGATATTATCGAAGCTGTAGAAAAATTTGAAAATCTCAGGAATTATTTTTCACCAAGAAAGATTTCTGAATATGCTAAAAGATTTAACCGAGATATTTTTGAACAGAGTATAAAAAATTTTATTGATGAGAAAATGAAAGAATTTTTTAACAAAAAATGATAGTTAATAAACACACAATCTATATTTCAAGACTACTCGGTGATTTAATTCTGTTGAATTTTTCATTTATCTTGTCAGCGGTTCTTGCTCAATCCTGGGAAATTTTACTTGAAAGAAATTATATGTTCTTACTTTTAATAATACTCAACTTCAGCTGGTATTTTACCTCAAATATTCTTGGTCTTTATCAAGACATTTATCTGAGAGAATATGTAAATCATTTTATAAATATCATCAAAAGCATATTTATTATAATTCTACTGACAATAGCCTTCATTTTTTTCGTTAAAGAAAATCTTTTTACGAGAAATTTCATTATTTATTTATCATTTTTCCTTTTCTTTAGTATAAATCTTTGGACTATTGTTTTTAGAAAAGTTCTAAAATTTTTGAGACGTCAAGGACTTAGTATTAGAAACTTACTTATCGTTGGCACAGGAGATATTGCAGAGCATTTTAAAAAAGAAGTTTGTGATGTCCCTGGATTTGGATACAAATTTGTCGGATTTGTGAATGAAGAAGAATTTACTAAAAAGAAATTTGATGAACTTCAGAGTTCTTTAATGAAAAATAAAATAGATGACGTCGTTATTGCTTTATCAGATAACAGCTCTAAATTTCTTGATGAGATAATTAGAATTTGTAATATCAATGCAGTCAAAATTCATTTAATACCCAACTACATCAGATTCCTGTCAGATAGATTTGAAGTTTCATCAATCGGTAATTTCCCAATTATAACTGCAAGAGAAGCACCATTAGAAGAAGCAAGCAGAAGATTTCTTAAAAGACTTTTTGATATTGTTTTTTCAGGTTTCATAACCATCTTTTTCTTATCTTGGATTATACCTATAGTTTCACTTCTAATAAAATTAGATTCAAAAGGTCAAGTTTTTTTCTATCAAGAACGAATTGGAATTAAGAATAAAAAATTCAAGTTGATAAAATTTCGTACAATGTATCAATCATCAACCAATCAAGAATTTGTAGCAACTACACCGAATGACCCAAGGATAACAAGAGTAGGGAAGTTTTTAAGAAAATATAACATAGATGAATTGCCTCAATTTATTAATGTATTAAAAGGTGATATGTCTGTCGTAGGACCTCGTCCTCACGCAATTCCATATCACGAGAAATATTCTGAATATTTTGAAGAGATAAAATTAAGACATAGTGTTAGGCCTGGAATAACGGGCTGGGCTCAAATTCACGGACTGCGCGGTGATGTTGAGGATGAAGAAGAAAATAGAAAAAGAACTTTGCAAAGAATTAAATATGATTTATGGTATATTGAAAACTGGTCATTCAAACTCGATATTCAAATTATTTTGATAACTATCTGGCAGATGGTTAGTGGAAAAACAAATGCGATTTAATCTTTATTAAATTAACTCATTTAGCTATGCACTTTGAACAAATTTTATCTAAGACTGAATTACTTTAAATGAAAATTATGTAATTCTTCCACACGCTCAGTATGTCAAATATTATTAAAGTCTGATAATCGAATAGATTTATAAAGATAAAAACCAAAAGTTTTAATCAACTTTTAATTTTTCTAACTTCATCTAAAATTTTTGGAAGAACTTCTCCAGCTTTACCTTGAAATGTTACATCACAGATCTTTGAAACCTCTGTAGAGTCAATGTTTATTTCAACTATAAATGAGCCATATTGCCTTGCAGTATAAACCAATCCAGCAGCTGGATAGACAACGGCAGATGTTCCAATTACAAAAAATATATCACTTGAAATTGTCGCTTCTTCAGATTTTCTTAATTGATCAACAGGTAAATATTCACCAAACCAAACAACATCAGGGCGAATCAATCCACCACATTCACATTTTGGTATTCCATCTTCAAAATTCAAATCTTCATCATACCTTTTTTTGCATTTGATACAATAATTCTTTTCGATATTTCCGTGAAGCTCGTAAATAATTTTGCTGCCAGCCCTTCGATGCAAATTATCTACGTTTTGAGTTATTACTGTTACTTCAGGAAAATATTTTTCAAATTCTACAATTGCTAGATGGCCAGCATTAGGTTGGGAGTTATGTGTTATTTTTCTTCTGTATTGATACCACTCCCAAACCATCTTTGGATTTTTCATAAAGGCATTAAAGTTTGCTAGTTCTTCTGGACTCAGTTTATTCCATATTCCATCTTCACCACGAAAAGTTGGAATACCAGATTCAGCAGATATTCCAGCGCCTGTAAAAAAAACTATTTTCTCAGATGTTTGTAGTTTATCTATAAGTTTAGATGGTATTTCAATCATTTTTAATAAAGTTTATTAAACAAAAATTGTTTTAATTTATCAATCGAAATCCTTTCCTGTAGCATTGAATCTCGGTCACGGACTGTTACAGTTCTGTCTTCAAGAGTTTGAGTATCTACAGTTATACAAAATGGAGTCCCTGCTTCATCTTGTCGTCTATATCTTCTCCCGATAGCGCCTTTATCATCATAGAATACTTTGAAATTTTTTCTTAAATCTTTTTCAATTTCACGGGCAATTTCAGGCATACCGTCTTTATTAACCAGAGGAAAGATTGCGGCTTTTATCGGAGCAAGTTTAGGATGAAATTTAAGAACTGATCTCATTTCACCATTAACCTCTTCTTCATAATAAGCGTCAATTAAAAACGCCATAAATCCTCTACTTGCACCAGCTGATGTTTCAATTATATACGGTATATATTTTTCCTTTAATTCATCATCAAAATATTTTAGAGATTTACCAGAGAATTCTTCGTGTCTGCTTAAGTCAAAATTTGTGCGATTATGAATACCCTCAATCTCTCCCCAACCAAAAGGAAATTCATATTCAATATCTGTTGCTTCTTTTGCATAGTGAGCAAGTTTAGTTGGTGGATGATCGTGAAAACGTAATTTATTTGGATTCATACCAAGTGACTTATACCATTGAAGTCTTTCGGCTTTCCAGTAATCATACCATTGCTTATCATTTTGAGGATTTACAAAAAACTGCATTTCCATCTGTTCAAATTCTCTTGTGCGAAAAAGAAAATTCTTTGTGTTGATTTCATTACGAAATGCTTTTCCAATCTGAGCGATTCCAAATGGAAGTTTCTGCCGAGCTGCACTTTGCACATTAAGAAAGTTAACAAAAATTCCCTGCGCAGTTTCAGGACGAAGATAAACTACCGCACTGCTATCCTCGACAGGTCCAATAAAAGTTTTGAACATCAAATTAAATTTTCTTGCATCAGTAAATGAATTAAGATTACCGCACTGCGGGCAATTTAATTTTGAAAGTAGATGTTTTCCTAAGTCATTATCTTCCAAAATAAGATTGAAAGGATCTTCATCACCCGGATTAGTAATCTTGCTTTCAAACTTTTCAAGCAAAGCAGAGTTGTCTTTAATTTCAAATCTCAAATCATTAAGTGCTTTTTCTTTTTTCTTTTCACTTATTGAATCGCCAAGCACATCAAGTCTGAATCTGGCTTTACAAACTTTACAATCAATCATCGGGTCGGTAAAGTTTTCAACGTGCCCAGAAGCTTCCCAGACTCTCGGATGCATAAGAATTGCAGCATCAATTCCTTCAACATCTTCGCGATAGGTCATTGATTTCCACCATTCTTCTTTAATGTTTCTGAGAAGTTCGACACCAAGCGGACCGTAATCCCAACAACCGTTTAAGCCACCGTAAATTTCACTTGACTGAAATACAAAACCTCTGCGTTTAGCAAGAGAGACAATATTTGCAACAAAATCAGCAGGTTTATTTTTCTTTTCGCTCACAATTTCTCCGTTTTTTTAATGCGAATATAATTATGTTAAAGCGAAGATTGAGAGATTCATATTGAACAAATAAGATAAAAATTAATATAAACTAATAGGTGTTTTGTAAGATGCTTAAACTTCGTGCCTTTGTGTCTTTGTGGTAAGAAGTTTTTCGCCACTAAGACACTAAGGCACTAAATAGTTATTTAGACAACATAAATATTAATTCAAAAAAACAAAAAATCTGTCAGCCTTCGGCACACTCAGACTGACAGATTATTATTAAAGTAAAACAACTAAAATTTTATTTAATCAGATTCATCTTCTTTGATGAAGTGAATATTGTTCCATCATCCCCAACTGCTTCAATTCTGTAAATATATATTCCACTACTTAAACCTGTGCCATCAAAAATAACTTCGTTTCTTCCAGCATTCATTTTCCCAGCAAAAAGAGTTTTTATTTCTTCTCCAAGATTGTTATAAACTTTCAGAGTTACATTTGAATTAGTAGCTAGATTAAATCTAATAACTGTTTCAGGATTAAATGGATTTGGGAAATTCTGTTCAATAAAATAAACTTTCGGACCAGATATTAAAACTTCTACTTCTTGTGAATAATGATATGAACCATTAAAATCAATTTGTTTTAATCTGTAAGTATAAACTCCTTCATTCAATTGTTTATCAGTAAAATTATATTTTCTTAAAGTTGTAGAATTACCAGCACCTTTTATAAATCCAACTGTTATAAAATCATTTTCATATTTTCTTTGAATTTCAAAGCCATAATTATTAAGTTCAGTTGCGGTTGTCCAACTTAATTCAACATCTAAACCATTTGCTCTTGCTTCAAAAGATGTTAATTCAACCGGGATAACCTGCATCAATGGATATGAAAATGTTGCCCACTGCGAAGCAGAAGTTGGAGTAAATGAACTTGTAGTAGAACCTGCAGTCGCAAGCGATGTACCGGATTTATCGAAAATTACGTGTGGATATGTAGCACCTCCATCCAACGAAAGTCTAACTATTAATCTATCAGTGTAATTTGGATAATTTGCGTGAGCATAATCAAATTTTAAAGTATCAAATTCATTCAAACCAGTAAATACTCGAGAAAATAGGTAGTCATTTTGATTTGTTGCGCTGTATGAATAAAAATCCATTTTAATACATTTACTTCCACCAAAAGAAGGGCCGTTTGCACCATTAAATTGTGCAAATGTTATTCCACCATCTGGATTTTGAATTGACCAGCCGGCTGCTGGAAATTGTCCATCAAAAAGTTCATAATAAAAGTTATTACTTATCAAAGGATTATTGTTCTCTACCTTAATTAAATTATTTGCTTCTATAAAATTAAATGCTACAATTTGTTTTGGTGTAGATAAATTTTCAGGTTCGACATATTCAAAATTCTCAACAGTATAATTTCTGGATTTAGCTGCATTCAAAATTTCTTTTGTAGCATCATTTTGGACAAACACAGCAGTATATATTAAACTATCAACCCATACTTGCAAATCAAGAGGGTATTTGACAGAATAATTATAAGTTCCAGCTGTTGTTGGTATCTGAATTCCTTGAGAGTTTGGATATGCTCTTCTGAACACATCATAGAAATCTTTTTCGCCATTTGTTCCCGGTGGAGTAGCATATCTAACAACTCTTTCAATTGCGTGAACTCTTAAGAAATATTGTCCTGCTGGCAAATTCGAAGAAATAGTTAAAGTAATATCAGCACGAATAGTATCACCAGGGATTCTGGTATTAGTAACTGTAAGATTAACAGGCGTCCCTTTTGTCTTTCTCGAATTAAAAGCATCTGGCAAACTGTTTGGCAATGTATATGGATATTCAGGTCTCACAACACCATCCATAATCACAGTCGGAACAGCGTTTACTCCGTAATATGTTCTTCTATCATTTTGTTGAGTTGGATTATATAAATACATTGGATCATTCCCAGGCGAAGGCCAATTCATATGGTATTTTATTGCGACCAATGAATCAAATTTATTATGAACAAAGGCATCAATAGTTGGATTGTTCGCAGCACAAGGGCCACAAGTTGAACTTGTAAATTCTTCTAATAAAACTTTTCTTGCAAAACCAGGAAGGTATAAAGAACTTTGTGTCAAAGTATTGTTAGAGGGATTTTGATCGCCTGTTAAACTTGCTGTAATTGTATAGTTTATTTGTTGGCCGGGTGTAATTGTTAAATTGTCAAAAGTAACCGTCGTAGATTGACCACTTGGCAATGATGATATCGATTTCGTGCTTGAATATGTTCCGGGACTAGCAGTCATTGTAACATTAAATGGAGATGTAATGTTTAATCTTCCGAGATTAATAAAAGATACTCTGGGTGCTATTACAAAAGGTGTTGTGCCAATTGCATAGCTTGTATCTTTAATAAGATTCTCAACCGATAGTACTGCAACATCAGTGTTAAACTGAGTTCCAATAGTTAAATTATCTATATATAGGTTATTGCCATAACCATTAACAGTATTAAATTGAACCCTGATACCTTGTGCATAAATATTAATTGCACAGATATAAATTAACAGAGTAAGTAGGATTTTTCTCATAGTAACCTCTCTTTTAATTATTGGATGATTGGGCTATTTCCCTTGTTGAATTGTTTTGAATGAAACTAATCGCTTTTAGATTATCAATATTCCAAGTAGTATCAATTGCATTTTTATAACTGAAAGTATTAGTTCCAACAAGCTCTTTCAAATTTATACCTTGATTATTTGGAAACATTACTCTAAGAACATCGAAAAACTTTGTTTCTCCGCTTGAACCGGGTGGGGATGAAAATTCAATTTCTTTTTCAACTAAAACAGTCCTAAGAAAATAATTTGAAAGAAAAGTTGAATCTATATTATTAGCACTAATGTCTATTTTGATAAATAAACCATTATTTATTTTTTGCTGAGATAATTCTATCAAAAAATTTGAAGGTGTTTGCAGTTTTTGATTAATTCCATTTTTAATCTGATTCGAATCTGTGGGAGTTGGTCTCATCATTCCATCAATTATAATTGTAGGAGCAAACATAATATTGTAAAATGTCATTCTGAAATCACAAAAAGGTTTGGCCACTAAATAAAATGGGTCAACCGGGGATGGAAAGTTTGTAGCAAATTTTATGATTTTTAGTTTACTACTTGTGAATGAATATTTTTCCAAAGACTCAAGTATTCTATTAGAAACAACACACGGCACACAACTTACGTTGGCAAAATCTTCTAGTAAAACAGTTCTTGGATAAGATGATTGAATTCCTTTTTTCAAATTTACTTCTATTAAAACTTCACCTGTTTTAATATCCCTTTTATTTGGATCGCTCGGCGGATTAGTTTCACAACTAACTATAAAGAATGTTAGAATGAATACAAGTAAAATTAGTTTTAGATTTTTCATAATGTTTATTCTTTTTGTTCAAAAATAAACTGTAAAAAAGAAAATTCATATTAAAATAAATTTTAGAGAGATTTAACTTAATTGAAATAGATCAAATCAATCAAAGCTTTTGTTAGATATGGGAAATTAAATTTATAACCAAGGTTAATAATTTTTTCCGAGTTGATTCTTTGACTTGATACAATATCGGAGGCAGCTTCACCAAGTAATATTCGCAATGCAAATTCTGGGACAGAAAAAAGGGCTGGTCTCTTTAATACTTTACCTAACTCCTTAGCAAACTCTTTCATAGTTACAATATGAGGTGCAGCAGCGTTTATTGGTCCGACACAATTCTTGTTTTCCATTACATAGAGAATTATTCCCAGAATATCTTTAATATGTATCCAAGGGAAATATTGATTACCAGAGCCGAGAGGCCCTCCTAAAAAAATTTTGAATGGTGGTAACATCTTTTTTAATGCACCACCTTCTTTTGATAGGACAATACCAGTTCTGATGCTTGCCCATCTTACTCCAAATTGAGTAACTTTAGATGCTTCTTGTTCCCAATCAACGCAGACCTTTGCTAAAAAATCATTTCCGGGTTTCGAATCTTCAGTAAGAATCTCATCTCCTCTATTTCCATAGTATCCAACAGCAGATGCACCAATAAAATTCTCGGGTTTATTTCTTAGTTTAGATATAATGTCGATTAGTAGTTTTGTTGAGTCAACTCTTGAAGAATAAATTTCTTTTTTATAAGCCTCATTCCACCTTTTATCAAAAATACCTGCCCCAGCTAGGTGGATTACAGAATAAGAATTTTCTAACAGTGTTAAATTTATATTATTAGATTTATAATCCCATTCAACGCACTCAACTTGCGGAGGAAGTTTCTTTCTTGCTTTGTAAACATCTCTGACCAAAGCAATAACTGGATATTTAGCTTTGAATAATTCTCTTATTAAGTTTCGACCTATTAAACCTGTAGCACCTGTTAGTATAACTTTTTTCATTTTCCGTTTACTTCTAAAAAAAACCCCCTAAAAATTTATTAGGGGGTTCAAAATGGTAAGATTATTCTGTTATTTTAGATAAGTCATCTTTCTAGTTAAAGACATTCCATTATATTCAAGTCTATAAATATAAACACCACTGAATAAACCCTCTGCATTAAAATCAACTGAATGAGGTCCAGCTTCCAAATTCTCGTTTTTTATTAAAGTTCTAACTTCCTGACCAAGTAAATTGTAAACTGATAATTTTACTTTTCCTGCTTGGGGAATCGAAAAACTGATTGACGTATTGGGGTTAAATGGATTTGGATAGTTCTGAGTAAGTTCAAAACTATCAAGTGTATTTACATCAACTTCAATAGTTTTTGAATATTCAAAAGTTCCATCAAAATCAATTTGTTTCAATCTATAATAATATTTTCCTGAAACTAAATCCTTGTCAAAGAAAGAATAATTTTGAATTTGTGTAGTTGTTCCATTTCCTTTTACAAATCCTATTTTTTTCCACTCGCCGTTATTTAATTTTCTTTCAACATCAAATCCTGCATTATTCAATTCGGTTGCAGTTGACCAATTTAGTTTTACAGAATTTCCTGAGACATCTGCGGTAAATGATGTTAATTCAACTGGAATGATTCCCCACGTATTTCCTATTCTGATTCCATCAATTCTTCCAGAAGGAGTATTTGTCCCTTGCCTAATTGCAATTGAACCAATATTAGTAGGATCACCAGTTGTTCCAGCTCCTACAGGTCCTAAAGAAACAATTGGATTACCTGGTTCTGTCAATGGAACACCTGAGCTGTAAACATACAATCTAACAACATCATCACTTGCTGAAGCTGTGTTAAAAGAATATTTGAGAGCCAATAAATAGGTCTGATTGAAGTTTAATACATTAACAGAGTCTTCGACTCTTGTCTCAGTTGATTTTGATAATCCAATCGCCCAACCACTTCCAAAAGCTCTTCCGAAAACTCTGAGTCTAAATGTGGTTCCAATGTTGTATGGACCTAAATGTAGGAAATAATCGGCTGTTGGTCTGGCTGAATCTATTCTTACAAGAGCAAAGACATAAATATCTTGAGTAGTTGTTATGGAATCAGGAAATCTTCTATGAACATCACCATCATTAACGCCGGAAGCACCATAAGTAAATCTAATTGCGCCTCCAATCCCTGAAGATGGATATCCAGTATAGGTTAAACCACTGGCGCTATATCTCGGACCCATTGCACCACTATGTCGAATCCAGTTTGTTGTTAATGTTACAATTGAAGAGTCATCATTGGGACCATAGTTAAAATTTTCTTCTAACCACAAATTTTGGGCATTGACCCCGATTGTCAATAAGCAGGCGATCAATAAAAGTTTTTTCATTTTTACCTCTAATTTTTAATTGGTTTACCTTAAGATATTAAATATTTTGAAATTTCGTAAAACTTTTTTGTTAAATAATTTTTACATTTATTCATTTTCTCTCAAGAATCGTTCTACCGTAAGAACATCTTCTTCACTACCAATAAAAATTGGGGTTTTTTGGTGCAATTCTTTCGGTTGAATTTCCAAAATTCTTTGTTTACCATCTGTCGCCCTGCCGCCTGCTTGTTCAATAATAAAAGCCAATGGGTTGCATTCATACATCAATCTTAATTTTCCATTTGGATTTCTAATATCTGCAGGATACATAAATATTCCACCATACAATAATGTTCTGTGAATATCTGCAACCATAGAACCGACATAACGAGATGAATAAGGTCTTCCGGTTGATTTGTCTTCTTCTTGCAACCATTTTATATATTTTTTTAATCCAGGATGCCAATACAAATAGTTTCCCTCATTTATACTATATATTTTACCTTTCTTTGGAATTTTTATGTTTGGATGTGAAAGAATAAACTCACCAAAAGATGGATCAAGAGTAAAGCAATGAACACCATTTCCTGCAGTATAACAAAATATTGTACTTGAACCATAAATAACATAGCCGGCAACTACTTGTTTATATCCAGGTTGCAAACAATCATCAATACTACCTGGCCCATCACCTTTCGAGACTCTTCTATAAATTGAAAAAATAGTACCAATACTTACATTTGCATCAATATTTGAAGAACCATCAAGAGGATCAAATAATAAGACATATTTACCTATTCTGAATTTATCTGGTATATGAATAATATTTTCATCTTCTTCTGAAGCCATAACACAAAGATGACCTCCGTGATCCATTGCTTTTATCATCATCTCGTGAGCAAAAACGTCTAGTTTTTTGACTTCATCACCGTGAATATTACTTGAACCAGTAAAGCCGAGAATATCAACCAATCCAGCTTTATTAACTTCGAGAGAAATTACTTTCGCAGCTAGTGATAGGTCGTGAAGCAAATCCGATAGCTCACCAGTTGCCTGTGGGTATTTCCTTTCCTCTTCATAAATGTGGCGGGCAAGAGTGTTGAATTTAATCTTTTCCATAAAAGTCCCCTTTTATTTTTTTAAGATATTGTGATTTCCTGATCTTTATATTGAAGTTGATAGAGTTTGTAATATATTCCTTTCTTGGCAAGAAGCTCTTGATGTTTTCCAATTTCTTTTATTTCTCCTTTATGAAGAACAATTATTTTATCAGCATTCTGAATTGTTGAAAGCCTATGAGCAATAACGATCGAAGTTCTTCCTTTCAACAGTCGCTGAATTGCCTCTTGAATAATTTTTTCTGTATCTGTATCAATACTTGAAGTTGCCTCATCCAAAATTAATATTTTTGGTTCATAAGCTAAAGCCCGTGCGAAAGAAATTAACTGCTTCTGACCAACACTTAATGTTGCTCCTCTTTCTTTAACTTCTTCATCATACTTGTTGGGAAGATTTTCAATAAATTTGTCAGCACCTACTAGCTTAGCAGCTTTTTTAACTCTTTCAATATCTATTTCATCATTGTCTAATGTAATATTTGATTTTATTGTTCCAGAGAAAAGAAAAACATCTTGCAAAACCATTGAAATATGTTTTCTCAATTCTCTTTTATCAACCTGTCTGATATCTATTCCATCAATTAAAATTGTACCTTTGTTGATATCATAAAATCTTGTAAGAATATTGATAAGAGTTGATTTACCAGCTCCAGTATGTCCAACTATTGCAACTGATTCTCCAGGTTTTATTTCGAGATTTATATTCTTGAGTACATAGTTTTCATCATCATAAGCAAACCATACATTTCTGAATTCAATGTGTCCATTGATATCTTTTAATGGAATTGGATTGGTAGGATTATTTATAAAAGTTTTATTATCTAAAAGATTGAAAATTCTTTCAGAGGATGCCATTGAGGTTTGAAGGATGTTATACTTTTCTGATAAATCTCTTATTGGTCTGAAAAACATTTCTACATATTGAACAAAAGCAAAGAGCACTCCAATTGTAATTGCATTTTGAATTACTTCCCCGCCTCCATACCAAATAATTAAAGCGATTGCTATGGAGCTTAATAATTCAACTCCCGGATAGAAAATGGCATAATAAAAAATAGATTTAATGTTTGCATCTCTGTGATCAGCATTTATAGATGAGAACTTTTTGAATTCATCTTCTTCTTTTCTGAAAATTTGAACCACATTCATTCCAGTAATATGTTCTTGCATATAGGAATTCAATCTTGCAAGATGATATCTTACATTGCGGTAAGCTTCTCTTACTTTTTTTCTGAAAAGAAAAGTTCCATAAATTAAAATTGGCATAACAGATAATGTAACCAGTGAAAGCTTGACATCGAGAGTAAACATAAAACCAAGTATCCAAATGATAATAAAAACATCGCTGAAAACCATTACTATTCCCGACGAAAAAAGTTCACCAAGTGATTCAACATCGTTAGTTGTACGAGTTACTATTCTTCCGATAGGTGTTTTGTCAAAAAATTTCAAAGCAAGTTTTTGAACGTGACTAAATAGCTGAACTCTTAAATCGTAAAGTGTTTTTTGTCCGAGATATTGTGTTGCATAAGTAAGGAAATATTGAATCACAGCTTGAAGTATTAATGAAAATAAAAGAGCAATACTAATTATCATTAAGCCATAATAATCCGACTTTGCTATATAATCATCTATTGCAATCTTGGTGAGATATGGTCGAAGAGGACCGAGAGCAGCTACAAAAATGTTTAGAAGGATTGCAAAGAAAACATACTTTCTATATGGTTTAACATAAGAAAGCAATCGCTTCATTAATTTAGCATCATACGCTTTACCTAATATTTCGTCGTCTTGTCTATTATCACTCATCTAATTTATTTCTTCTAATTCTTTCTCAAGTAGTTGTTTATAATGTAAATCAGCATAATGACCATTTAGTGCAACTAATTCTTCGTGCGTTCCCTGCTCTACTATTTCACCATCTTTGATAACTATAATATTATCAGCATCCTTAACAGTTGAAATTCTATGACTTATAATAATTGAGGTTCTTTCTTTCATAAAATTTTTCAGGTTTTTAAGAATTTCTTCTTCAGTGTGAGTATCGACAGCAGAGAGAGAATCATCAAGAATTAGGATTTTAGGATTTATTGCAAGTGCTCTTGCAATTGATGTTCTTTGCTTCTGACCACCAGAAAGAGTAATTCCTCTTTCACCAACAACTGTATCATATTTATTTGGAAAAGATTCTACATCTTTATCAAGCTGTGCAATTCTGGAAACATTAACAACTTTTTCAAAATCTATTTCTCTTAGTCCATAACTAATATTATTTGCAATAGTATCAGAGAAAAGAAATGACTCTTGAGGAACAAGTCCAATGCTTTTTCTTAAAATGTCCAAAGGAATATCTTTTACATTGTAACCATCAATCAATAATTCTCCCTCGGTAACATCATAAAGTCGAGGGATTAAATTTATTAAAGTTGTTTTGCCAGCGCCTGTATGACCAATAATTGCAAGAGTACTTCCTTTGGGAATTTTAAGATTAATATTTTTTAGGACAAATGGAAGATTATCATTATATCTGAACGAAACATTCCTGAATTCTATATCACCTTCTATTTCATTTTTATTAAAGCTTGATTCTGACACATCAACAATTTCGTATGGCTCTCTAAAAATTTTATTAAGTCGTTTCATACTTGCTTCAGCTTGCTGAATTATATTTGTAACCCACCCAAAAGCAATTACAGGCCAAATCAAAATTCCTAAATAAACAACAAAAGCTGTAATCTCACCTAAACTTATTTGATTATTTATGACCCTCATTCCACCAAGCCAAATAACTATGATTATTGATAAGCCAGTTATCATAACAAGTATAGGCATAATCAAAGCCTGAACTTTAACTAAATTCATATTCTTATTAAGATAATCTTTGCTTAGTTCTTTCCATCTTGAGATTTCATTTTCTTCACGGACATAAGATTTTATTATTCTTATTCCAGAGTAATTTTCTTGTGCTCTTGTTGTTAGCTCTGAAAACTTCTCCTGAATTTTTGTGTACTTCTCGTGAATTAATTTCATTATACGATAAACCGCAAATGAAAGTAATGGAAGTGGTAACAAAGCAAGGAGAGTTAGAGACCAATCAATTGATAACATTATGAAAACAACTATCAGAATTCTTATCCCAGTATCAATTGAATACATAACTGCCGGACCAATGAATGAACGCACTGCATTAATATCATTAGTGGCGTGAGCCATTATATTACCAGTAGAATTATTCTGAAAGAATCGTAATGGAAGTTTTTGAATATGATTCCAGAAATCATTTCTCAAATCAAATTCAATTTCACGCGATACGACAATGATTGTTTGACGAATTAAGAATCTGAAAATTCCAGCAACTAATGATGTTACAACTATTAAGATTGAGTATTCAATTAATTTTTCTTTAGATACTGATTGTTGTAAAAAATTGATTGAATCTTTCAAAAGAATTGGGACATACACCATCCCGGCATTTGAAAATAGTATGAAAACAAATCCCCAAAGAAGTTTAGACTTATATTTGATAAAATATTTTTTAAGTGAAAAAAGATTTTTCATTCAACAATTACAACTTTAAAGTGTAAAGTTTCAACTACACTGAAAATTAAAAGGTTCAAATACTATCCAATAATATTAAATCCTGTATATTTCTGTAAAACTTTTGGTACAATAACTTTTCCTTCTGGAGTCTGATAATTTTCCAATAAAGAAACCATCAAACGACTTGTAGCTAATCCACTTCCATTAAGTGTATGGACAAACTCAACTTTTTTAGTTAGCTCATTTCTGAATCTTATTGAAGCGCGTCTTGCTTGAAAATCTTCAAAGTTGCTACAAGAAGATGCCTCTAGCCATCGATTCTCAGCAGGCGACCAGGTTTCAATATCATAACACTTTGAAGCAGAGAAACTTAAATCACCTGTGCAAAGCATTAAAATTCTATACGGTATTTTCAATTCCTGTAAAATATCTTCAGCGTCTTTCACAAGTGATTCTAATTCATCATAAGAAGTCTCTGGTTTGACGAATTTAACCATTTCTACTTTATTAAATTGATGAACTCTCAAGAAACCCTTACTCTCTTTTCCATAAGAACCGGCTTCTCTTCTAAAGCAAGCTGAGTATCCAACGTATTTAATTGGCAAATCTTTTTCATTCAAAATTTCATTTCTGAAAAGATTTGTTATAGGGACTTCAGCAGTTGGAATTGGGAAAAGTCCATCTTTATCAATGTAATACATATCTTCTTCCATTTTAGGAAGCTGACCCGTGCCTTTCATCGAATCACGATTAACCAAGAATGGTGGAAAAATTTCTGTATAACCGTGTTTTTCAAGATGGTAGTCAAGCATAAAATTAATCAATGCTCTTTCAAGTGTTGCACCTTTTCCTTTGTAGACTGGAAATCCTGAACCACTGATTTTTGCTCCTCTTTCAAAATCAAGAATGTTAAGTTTCTTTCCTAGCTCAATATGATCGAGTGGTTTAAATCCATTTTCAGGTTCTAAAGAAAATCCATCAGGAAGCCATCTTCTTATTTCAATGTTACCTTCTGAAGATTTTCCAATTGGAACAGATTTATGTGGGATATTTGGAATAAAAAGTAGAATATTTTCTAAATCACTTTCAATTTTTTTTAACTCACTATCTAATTCAGTGATTTTGTCAGAAACTTGTTTCATTTCTGAAAGTAATTCAGAAACATCTTCGCCGGCTTTTTTTAATTGCGGAATTTTAGCAGACACTTGATTTCGTTTTGACTTTAATTCCTCAGACTTTGAAATGATTTCTCTTCTTTTTTTATCGAGTTCTAAAACTTCATCAACTCTATCTTTTTCATTTTTATTTAAGATTCCTTGCCTTACAATTTCGGGATTTTCTCGAATAAATTTTAAGTCTAACATAAAGTCCTTTCAATTTTATTTAAATTA
The DNA here is from genome assembly GCA_025056745.1 of Ignavibacterium sp. Classification (GTDB taxonomy): domain Bacteria; phylum Bacteroidota; class Ignavibacteria; order Ignavibacteriales; family Ignavibacteriaceae; genus Ignavibacterium. The sequence continues at coordinate 15,341 of JANWVQ010000091.1, read as the reverse complement.
TTTACAAATATCATAAAGCTTAACTTGAATAAAAAAAATTATATGGCTTTTAAAATAAAAAAGCCCATTTCAGGGAATTGAAATGAGCTTTAATTCCAGAACAAAATTAAATCAACTTTTCTTTTTGCTATACTTCTTGTTGAATTTCTCAACTCTACCTGCACTATCAACAAGTTTCTGTTTACCAGTAAAAAATGGATGCGAACCACTTGAAATTTCTAATTTAACAAGTGGATATGTATTTCCATCTTCCCATTTAATAGTTTCGTTTGCCTTAATCGTTGAACGAGTTAAAATAGCAAAGTTACAAGATGGATCAAGAAAAACAACGGGTCTGTATTCTGGATGAATTCCTTTTTTCATATCTCTTTCAATTCCTAATTTTTTAGTGGCACAAATATATTTGATATAAAGTTGACTACAAAATCTTTATGGACAAATCTTATCTTTCAAAGACAAAATATCATTTATTTTCTTTTAACTTAATAACCAAAGCAAAACGAATCTTCTCAAAAGAATTTCTATTTTAATTATATTTCAAAAACAAATTATGTAAAAAAATTAGGTATGTAAAATTGGATAAAGAAAAAGTTCTTGTTACATCTGCTTTACCTTATGCAAACGGGCCAATTCATCTTGGTCATTTAAGCGGGGCATATCTTCCAGCTGATATTTATGTCAGATACAAAAGATTAAATGGAGATGATGTTATATATATCTGTGGCTCCGATGAACACGGAGTTCCGATTACAATCAGCGCTGACAAAGAAAAAGTCTCGCCTAAAGTAATTATAGATCGTTATCACGAACAAAATAAAAAAGCATTTGAACGCTTCGGAATGAGCTTCGATAACTACTCCCGAACAAGCATTCCGATCCATCACCAAACAGCAAAAGAATTTTTTCTTAATTTTTATAAAAGAGGAATTCTGATTGAGAAAAAATCTCTTCAGTTCTATGATAAAAAAGCAAAAATGTTTTTGCCTGACAGATATGTAGAAGGAACTTGTCCTAAATGTGGTAATGAACAAGCAAGAAGTGATGAATGCGAAGTTTGTGGCTCTTTGTATGATCCTTCTGAGTTGATAAACCCAATTAGCAAAGTAAGCGGTGAAAGACCTGTTCTAAAAGAAACATCCCATTGGTATTTTCCTTTGGGTAAATATCAAGCCGCACTTGAAAAATATGTTGATGAAATGGATCAGAAATTTGGATGGAAAGAAAACGTCCTTCAATATTGTCGTGGTTGGTTTAAAGACGGACTAAAAGATAGAGCTATTACAAGAGACCTCGACTGGGGAATTAAAGTTCCGATTGATGGTGCCGAAGGTAAAGTAATCTATGTGTGGTTCGAAGCTGTATTGGGTTATATATCATCAACGAAAGAGTATGGCGAAAAAATTGGTCAACCAGATTTATGGAAAAAATACTGGCAAGATGAAAAAACGAAGTATATTGCATTTATTGGAAAAGATAATGTTGTTTTTCATACAATAATTTTTCCTGCAATTCTAATGGCTTGGAATGAAGGTAATCCAGATAAATATTGTCTTCCACAAAATGTTCCAGCTAACGAGTTTCTGAATTTCGAAGGGAAAAAATTTTCCAAAAGTCGTGGATGGGGTATTGATGTTGACGAGTTTCTTGATTTGTTTCCTCCTGACCCTCTACGATATTGTCTTGCTGCAAATTTACCAGAAAATCGAGATACAGATTTTTACTGGAAAGAATTTCAACTAAGAAACAATAGTGAACTTGCTGATATTCTTGGTAATTTTATAAACAGAACGTTCACATTTGTCTTCAAACACTTCGATGGAAAAGTACCTGAGCTCGGAAAACTTGAAAAAATAGACGAGGATATGTTAAAAACAATTGAATCATATCCTAAAAAAATTGCCGATTTAATTGAGACTTTTAAGATTAAAGATGCTGTAAATGAAATAATGAATCTTGCTCGTGAAGGAAATAAATATTTTAATGACACCGAACCTTGGAAAACTATTAAATTAGATAAAACGAGATGTGGAACAACCCTCAATATCTGCTTACAAACAATTTATACTCTTGCAGAATTATATTCACCAGTTATTCCATTTTCATCTGAGAAAATTTTTAAGATGTTAAATTCAAAACCAGTTGAATGGCTTCAGTGCGGAAAACCTCAACTCTCAGCTGGACATCAATTAAATCAAGCCGAAATCCTTTTCCCAAAAATTGAAGATGAAAAAATTGAAGCTCAGATAAATAAACTTACTGCTTTATCTCAAAATGAAGTTAAAAAAGAAGAATTGATTTCTTATGATGATTTTATGAAAGTTCATCTTCGTATTGCAGAGGTAATTGAAGCAGAAAAGGTTAAGAAAAGTGAAAAATTATTAAAACTAAAAGTAAAAATCGGCGAAGAAGTTAGACAAGTTGTAGCTGGCATTGCAAAAAGTTATAATCCTGAGGAACTATTAAATAAAAAAGTTGTTTTGGTTTATAATCTTCAACCTGCAAAGCTTTTTGGTTTAGAATCTCAAGGTATGATCTTAGCAGTTGAATCAGAGGATGGAAATTTGGAAGTTTTAACGGTATCTGATAAAATTAAATCAGGAACTAGAGTAAAATGAAAATAACATTTTCTTTTATAATTCTTTTATCCAACTTATTATTTGCACAGGCACCAATAAATAAAATCTCTGATGTGTTGCAATCAAAATCTCAATTCTCGGGCTCTAATGAATTCTTTCGAGTTTGGATCTTCTTAAAAGACAAGGGGAATCAAATTGAAAATTATTTTACTAATCCTTTAACTGTTGTTTCTGAAAAATCATTAAGAAGAAGACAAAAACTAAATTCAGAAGAATTAATTGATTTTACTGATTTACCTGTTAATCAGAATTATATTGAACAAATTCAAAAAACAGGTTTTCAACTTAAGAATAAATCTAAATGGTTCAATGCAATCAGTGGCTTTGCAACAAAAGAACAGATATCAAAAATCTCAAGTCTGGAATTTGTAGAAAAGATAGATTTAGTAAAAGGATATCGAACAAAAAAACTTGATTTTGAAAATGATTATGTTTTTTCACCCACCAGTAAAAATACTCAAACACAAAATTCTTATTTATTGGATTACGGAAACTCATTCACTCAAAATAATATTATTAATGTCCCTCCAGTTCATAATCTCGGATATAATGGACAAGGTGTTATTATTTGCGTAATGGATGCAGGTTTTAATAATCTCGCCCATAGAGCTTTCAACACAATAAACATATTAGCAACTTGGGATTTCGTAAATGGTGATCCTAATGTTGGTGATGAAGGAGATATGGGTACAGGTTCTCACGGCACTTATGTTTTATCTGTTCTTGGAGGATACGCTCCGGGTAATTTAATAGGCCCTGCATATCGATCAACTTTTCTACTTGCTAAAACGGAAAATACTGACAGTGAAACTCCAATTGAAGAAGATAACTGGGTCGCAGCTGTTGAGTGGGCTGATAGTATTGGAGTTGATATTACATCAACTTCTTTGGGTTATTTGGATTATGATCCACCTTTTACAAGCTATACTTGGCAAAATATGGATGGCAATACTGCTTTAATAACACGCGCCGGAGATTTAGCGGTAAAAAAGGGAATTGTTGTTGTTAACTCCGCCGGAAATGAAGGAAGTCGAGGGACACCAAATACTTTAATGGCTCCAGCAGATGGTGATAGTATTTTAGCTATTGGTGCTGTTGATTCTTTTGGATTAAGAGTTTCATTTAGTTCTTATGGACCTACAGTGGATGGAAGAATTAAACCTGATTTTATGGCTATGGGCTCAGGTGTTGTGGCGGCAAGAGCATCAAATCAAACTCAATATACTTCTGTCAGTGGAACTTCTTTTAGTTGTCCTTTGACTTCTGGAGCAATCGCTCTTCTACTTCAAGCTAATCCTAATTTAACTCCAATTCAAATAAGAAATATCCTAAGACAAACCTCATCAAGAAGCAATAATCCTGATAATTATTATGGTTGGGGAATAATAAACACGCTTGCTGCATTAAATAGAATTTTGGAAGTTGAAGAAGATATTTCAAAACCTGATTTCATATTATATCAGAACTATCCTAATCCCTTTAACCCATCTACTACTATTCGTTATCAATTGTCTGTTGATAGTAAAGTTAATCTCAAAGTTTATGATATCCTCGGACAAGAAATAGAAATTTTAGTAGATGAATTCCAATCAGCAGGTAGTTATGAAATTTTATTCAATTCCAAAAATCTTAGTAGCGGAGTTTACTACTACAAATTGACATCAAATAATAAATCTGACATAAAAAAGATGATTTTGATTAAATAATAACAATTTCAACGATGAATCTTAATTTTAATTCTCATTAAACTTCAATAGATAAGCACGAATAAATCTATTTAAATCTCCATCCATAACACCTTGTACATCACTCGTTTCCTCATTTGTACGATGATCTTTAACCATATTATACGGATGAAAAACATAAGAACGAATTTGACTTCCCCATTCGATTTTCATTTTAGATTTTTCAAGTTCTTCTTGTTCAGCTTTTTGTTTTTCAAGTTCTAATTGATAAAGTCTTGCTTTAAGAAGTTTCATTGCATTTTGTCGGTTTTGTAGCTGTGAACGTTCCGTCTGGCAAGCTGCTACTATTCCGGTTGGAATATGAGTAATTCTCACAGCGGTCTCCACTTTATTGACATTTTGCCCACCCTTTCCACCACTTCTGAAAGTATCTATTTTCAAGTCTGCAGGATTTATCTCTATCTCAATCGTATCATCCACTTCAGGTATAACAAAAACTGAAGCAAACGATGTATGTCTTCTTTTATTAGCATCGAAAGGAGATATTCTAACAAGTCGATGAACGCCATTTTCTGCCTTAAGATAACCATAAGCATATTCACCTTCTACCTCGACAGTTGCAGATTTGATTCCAGCTCCATCACCTTCAAGCATATCAATAATCGTCATTTTATATCCATTTTGTTCTCCCCAACGAAGGTACATCCTCAATAGCATTTCAGCCCAGTCTTGTGCCTCTGTACCACCTGCGCCTGAGTGAATTGTCAAAATACAATTTCTGTGGTCATCTTTTCCGCTCAGCATACTTTTGAATTCGGCGGACTCTATCATCTCTTCTAATGATTTCAACTCTAGTTGAATTTCTTCTTCAAAAGATGAATCTTCTTCAGTTTGAGCGAGATGAACTATTTCTTCAATAGAAATAGATTTATCATCAAGATTTTTCCATAAATCAACCCATTGTTGAAGATTTTTTATTTCTTGTAGAACCTGTTGTGCGGATTTTTGGTCGTTCCAGAAATCTGATTCTTCTGATTTTTTCTGAAGTTCCGAGATTCGAGCTATTTTTTTATCAATGTCAAAGATAGCTCCGTAAATTATTGATACGGATTTTTAGAGAACTAATTTTTTTTATTTCATCATCGTACATAAATATCCCTAATAAGTTAAATATTTTCTTTATTAGTAATTCATCTGCCTTGTTTGTAATAAAAATCAATGATTATATTTGCTCAAAAATAAAGATAATGGTTTAATTTTTTGAGGCACTTATGAAAAAGCTTATAACAATTTTTATTTTGTTAAGTTTTACTTGCTTTGCACAGTTTAAAAATAGTGGATTTCCAAAAGAAGAAGTTAGGAATGGAATCTTAAATAGAACTACAAATTCTATATTTAATTTTTTAAGTGATGAAAATTTTTCTATGCGTCACTCTTTTAGTATGTCTTATTCATCTTTTGCTGGTCAAGGATTAGCTTTGGGAATTTACACAAATTCAATGATGTATAAGTTTTCAGAAAATTTAAATGTTCAACTTGATGCAAGTATTGTCAATTCACCTTATAGTACTTTTGGAAAAGACTTTCAAAATAGTATAAACGGCCTTTACTTAAGTCGTGCTGCAATTAATTATCGTCCGTGGAAAGATGTATTTATTTCTTTACAATATAATAGCTACCCATTTTTCAGAACGCGAGGTTTGTATAATTCATTTTACGATTATTACTTCGGATATTAATCGGGAGGGAGAAAATTAAATCGCAGAATACTTTAAAAACAAAAAAAAATTTTTCAATAAATAAAAACGTATTTGTTCTTATTTCAAACATCATTCTTTCTCTATTTTTAATTTTTTTACTCTATTCAATCTTTCAAAAGTTACATTCATCATTTGATGTAAAGCCAATTACTAAAAAGACCCTAGATAAAATTCCAACTGTTGAAGTTTTGAACGGTTGTGGAACATCAGGAGTTGCTGAAAAATTTACTGATCTACTGCGTTCAAAAAATTTTGATGTTGTTAAAGTTGGAAATTACTACTCTTTCGATGTTGATACTACCTTCATTATTGATCGAATCGGCGATAAAAAATATGCTTTAGCTGTCGCTGAATCATTAGGAGTTCCAATCCAAAATGTAATTCAGCATTTTAATAAAAATTATTTTCTCGATGTTACATTTGTAATTGGAAAAGATTTTAATAATTACTTAAAAAGGTGACTTAATTGGAAGCTCAACAATTAGCTCAAAAAATTGCAGAGTTATGTTTTAATAAAAAAGGTTACGACGTAAAAATTATTGATCTTAGAGGCATTGCTGTATTCGCAGACTATTTCGTAATATGCTCTGCTGACTCAGACACTCAAGTAAAAGCAATAACAGATGAAATAGATGAAAAACTAAGAGAGCAAGGAATTCGCTGTTGGCACATTGAGGGACTGAGGGCTTTGCAATGGGTTTTATTAGATTATATTGACGTAGTAGTTCACATATTTAGAAAAGAAGCAAGAGAATATTACAATCTCGAAAGGCTTTGGGGCGATGCTCCATCCTGGGAAGTTGAAGATCCTGCGCTTAAAAAAGCAAACATAAAATAGTCGATGAGAGATTTATATTGAAAGAATATTTAATATCCGTTTTCAAAGAGCTTGAAACACAAATTCCAGAATTAAAGGAAACTCAATTAATTTTTGAAATTCCTAAATCAGAACTCCACGGAGACCTTTCAACAAACATTGCGATGCAACTGGCTAAAAAGTTACGAAAAAATCCCCGTGAAGTAGCAAATGATATTTTATCAAAAATCAAATTCGATGATAATCTAATTTCAAAAGTTGAAATTGCCGGAGCAGGATTTATAAATTTTTTCTTCAATCCAAATTATCTGACTTACATTATCCCCAAAATACTTGATAAAAAAGATAACTTTGGAAAATCGGAGAAATACTCTGGCAAAAAAGCAAATGTCGAATTTGTTTCTGCTAATCCTACCGGACCCTTAACTGTCGGCCACGGAAGAAATGCAGTAATTGGTGATACGATTGCAAATCTCTTAGAATGGGTTGGTTATAAGGTTGACAGAGAATATTACTTTAATAATGCAGGCAGACAAATGCGCGTGCTTGGAGATTCGGTTAGGCTGCGTTATCTCGAATTGCTCGGCGAGAAAGTTGATTTTCCAGAGGATTACTATCAAGGTGATTATATTAAAGATATCGCCCAAAAACTTTTCAATGAATATTCCGATAAATTAAAAAATGAATCGGCTGAAGGAATTTTCAAAGAAGTCGCTGAAAAAGAAATATTTGATGATATAAAAAAAACTCTCTCTTCTTTGAATATCAATCACAAAATATTTTATAATGAAAAATCTCTTTATGATGAAGGAAATATTTCTGACCTTCTGAAAGTTTTTGAACAAAAAAATTTGAGTTATCATAAAGACGGTGCAATTTGGTTAAAATTAACTTCATTAGGACAAGAACAAGACAAGGTAATTGTTAAATCCACAGGAGAGCCAACATACAGGCTTCCGGATATTGCCTATCACATAACAAAATTTAATCGAGGTTATGATTTAATTGTTGATCTTTTCGGTTCCGATCACGCTGCAACATATCCAGATGTTTTGGCAGCATTGAGAGCTTTAGATTATGACACAGAAAAAGTGAAAGTGTTGATTCATCAATTTGTTACTATAATCAAAGATGGTGAAATCGTTAAGATGTCCACTCGCAAAGCAAATTACATTACTCTTGATGAATTGATTGATGAAGTCGGTAAAGATGTGGTTCGTTATTTTTTTAATATGCGTAATATTTCTTCTCATATGAATTTTGATTTGACTCTTGCTAAAAAACAATCAGATGAAAATCCTGTATTCTACCTTCAATATGCTCACGCAAGAATTTGTTCTATAATTAGAACAGTGGAAAATGAAAATCTCAAACCATCTATTGAAAACTTAGATTTGCTAAAAACTGAAGAAGAAAAAGATTTACTCAAAAAACTTAACAGATTTGAAGAAGAAGTTTTAATGGCTGCTGAAAATTTCGAAGCACATAGAATTTGTTTTTATTTAGAAGATTTGGCTGCAGCGTTTCATAAATTTTATACTTTCAGAAGAATTCTTGGTTCAGAAAAAAATATTGCTGAAGCTAGATTAGCACTGATAATTGCAGTTAAAACAGTTTTAAAGAATGGATTAACAATACTTGGAGTCAGTGCACCAGAAAAAATGTGATTTATTTTGTTTCTAATGAGGAACAGTTGCGACAAACAATCCATAGATTTTTTCTGCTCCAGCATCTTTAACAACCTTTGCACATTCATTAATTGTAGAACCAGTTGTTACTACATCATCAACTAAAATGATCTTTTTACCTTTTATTGAGAGAGCATTTTTAACTTCAAAAGCGTTCTTAACATTTTGCATTCTTTCAATTTGACTCAAATGAGTTTGTGTTTCAGTAAATCTTTTTCTCTTCAGCAATTTAGTTTTGATTTTAACATTTGTTTCTCTACTAATCCCTTTTGCAATATACTCAGACTGATTAAAACTGCGTTCAGCTTTTTTCAATCTATGAAGTGGAACTGGAATTATAAAGTCAGCATTCCAACTCTTTATTTCATCAAGAAAAAATTTTGCTAACAATCTTCCAAGAAAAATTCCAACTAAAAATCTTTTATCATATTTAAGCGAATGTAGTAAGAATTGCACAGGAGATTCTTGCCTAAAAACGAATGCAGCTTTGAACTCATCGATTAAACCACATTCCTGAAATTTATTTTGATATTCAGATTTAATTAAATATTCATTTGTCTTTTCTAATTCGAAGAAACATTTTATACAAATTATTGTTTCATTAAAATTAAGTTTTTTGTTACAACAAGGACAAAGTCTTGGTAGAAAAAAGTCAAAGACGATATTAAATTTTTTATTCAACTCAGATTGAAAGTAAAATGGATAATCTACTTTTTTAATCATAATAGACTAAACATTTTTCTCAGTAGCCATTCTATTCCGAGAAGTAAAATTACAATTATCAGAATGAACTCATTTGACCATAATTTTATTTGTGACTCAAATGTTTTTACTTTTGAAAATTTTTGGTTTATCTCTTTAAGTTTATTTATGTATGAATCATATTCATCTAATGAAAAAACTTTGCCATCAGTTCTTTTAGCTAATTCAGAAAGAAATTCGTAATTCATTCTTAAATCAATCATTTCGATATCAACATCACCAACATTGAATTTTCCATAAGCTTTGTGTAAAACAGAATTTTTAATTTTTGCTTTTGCATTGAAGGAATAATCTCCAGATTTGTTCAAAGTAATTTTCCCTTCATATAATCCATTGCTAAGATTTGAAAGTTGCAAAGTTTTAACATCATTCTGATTTCTTATTTCAACTTCAATTTCTGCATTATCTAATGGATTTAACAATTCATCGTAAAGCTCTGCAACAAATTCTATTTCATCATTAGTTGAATAAAATTTCTTTAATGTTCTGACTCTAAATTGTCTATTATCTTCTTTAACATTTAACCATTTTGATGAATTTAGAATTAAATTATCAAAAACAAAATTGTCTGAATTTGTTTGAAGTTTCCATCTCCAAAATTCTTTTCCAACAAATGCTATACTTCTCGATGAAGCAATTGACCTTTGAATTATTAATGGAAATTTTAATCTGTTTGTTTCAACCTTGATAAAACTTATTACTCTGCTTTCTGTTTTTGGAGAAACAAGATTTGGAGGATATAAAACTGGTGGTAATTTATTCCACTTATCATCAGTTATGTTGTTTATCAAATCCATTCTATCTGAACCTGTAAAATTGATGTCGGGCTGAGCTTTAATATAATTATCAGAAATATTTTCGAGTTTTACAGGAAGTTCAGTTTCTATTAATTTGAGTTTGTTAAAATCAATATCATTATTGATTAAAATAAAGAATGGAGTTCTCTGATTAAGAATTTTATTCTTAACAGTGTTAAAAACCTCTGTCGAAGTAAATTTATTTGGAAAACTTATTAAGAACAAAACATCTGCACTATCGATTTTTGATTTAATATTTTCTTCTAAAAATTTATCAGAGCCAATCTGAGTAACTGAATTAACAACGAAGCTTTCCTCAGTCTCTAAAACTCTTTTTATGAAACTAAAATCCGCATTAGGTGAACCAGTTAAAATTAGTACTTTGGACTTTTCATCATCAACTTTCAGAAAGAAAGGATAAGAATTGTTGTTCTTATTTGATTCGTTTTCTAAAGGATCAATTTTTAGTTGAAGCTTTTTTTCACCTTTATCTTTCGGTGTATAATTAAATGTAACTGTGTTAACTCCTGATTCATTGAGCTGAATGATTTGTCTATCTAAAACTTTACTTTCTTCGATTAAAGAGATGTTCACAGAGCTGTTGCTAAATCCAACATTATTAATTGTTACTGATATTGTAGTTGGTTTTCCAATGTAAGTATTTTCATTGAACAAAACATTTTTAATAATTACATCTTTTTTTCTTGAACTATCTCCTACAGCAAAAATGAAAATTGGAAAGCCAAGTTTCTCAGCTTGATAAGTTGGATTAATTCCATCTGTTATGATTCCATCTGTTAATAATGTAATTGATGCAATACTTAAACTTTGTTTCTCATCTTTAATAATTTCATTTAATCTGAAAACTTTAGATAGATTAGTTGATTTCTCATTGAAAGTAATTTGCGAAACCTCATTTGATTTTAATTCTTTAACATCTGAACCAAATGTAAAAACTCTGATTTGGTTTTTATCAAAAATAGACTTTGTATTAACCAACTCATTCACTATTTGATTAAGCTCGTTTTGATTTTCGATTGATGATAATGATTTGCTATTATCAATGAAAACCAAATGAATTGGTTGAATCTCATCTTTCTTTTGAAGGTATGCTACAGGCTCAAAGAAAATTGAAATCAATAACATCAAAGCTGAGAACCTCAAGAGAATCAGAAAAAATTTCTTGAGATTAGATATTGGTGGTAAAGTATATCTGTAAGAATAAATTGTAAAAATCAGAGCAGCAACTATTATCAAGATTACTATTAACCAATGAATTGAAAGCGAGATGTTTATTTTATCATATCCGAACATATCAAAAATTAAGTTTACAAAATCAAACAGAATGAATAAAAATTTTTATACTTCAAATAAAATCACTTCTCAACTTTTTGAGCTAATAGTTTCTCAACATCCCACTGTTTCATCTTTTCATACATTTGATAATCTGTTAGATCGAAATGAATTGGAGTTATTGATACATACTTATTTTTAATTGCGATTTGATCAAATTCAATTGAATCATCGAGTTCAACAAGGTTTCCTGTAAGCCAATAATAATTTCTTCCGTAAGGATCTACTCTTTTTTCGTAGATATCGTCCCACTTTGATTTACCCTGTTTAGTGATCAGAATTCCAGCTATTTCACTTTCAGGGACGTTTGGAACATTTACATTCAACATTGTGCCATTTGGTAATCCATTTTTATAAATTTCTAATACTAATTTCTTAGCAATTTTAGCCGCGAAAGAAAAATCTTTTACCGAATGACTTGTAATTGATATTGCCATTGCAGGAAAGTCCATTATAGCTGCTTCTCTTGCTGCTGAAACAGTACCAGAATAGATTATATTGACTGCAGTATTTGAACCGTGATTTATGCCTGATACCACAATATCAGGTGGTTCTGACATCAAATTTCTTATACCGATTTTAACGCAATCAGCTGGTGTTCCATCAATCGCATAACCAAAAAATTTTCCATCCCGATGGTACTCAAAAACACGCAGTGGAGTTTGCATTGTGATTGCGTGACCAACTGCGCTTTGTTCTTTATGAGGAGCTACTACTGTTACATCAGCAATTTCCTTTAAAGAATTGACGAGTGCATAAATGCCTGCAGAATCAATTCCATCGTCATTTGAAACTAAGATTCTCAACTTGTTTTCCTTTTTTATTTTTACATCTCGAAATATACCAATGATAAAAAAATTTTAGTAAATAAACTTTTCATTTCTTAATATTAAACAATAGATTTAAGAATTTATTAAATATGAAAATCAATTTAACGAACAAAGTTATTCTTCTAACAGGAGCATCAACTGGAATCGGTAGAGAGCTTGTTAAAAAACTTGCAAATGAAAATGCTAATCTCGCAATTCTCTCAAGAAGAAAAGAATTACTTGATGATTTAATCAATCAAATAAATCCTTCATCCAAGATTATTTCATATAAATGTGATGTCAGAGATTTTAATGAAGTTCAATCAGTTTATAATCAAGTAAAATCAGATTTGGGCGAAATTGATATTGCAATACTTAACTCTGGAGTAAGTTATCGGATGAGCGAAAGCAATTTTGAGATTGATAAAGCAAGAGAAATTTTTGAAACTAATTTTTTCGGAGTTGTAAATTTCGTTCACTTACTTAAAGAAGATTTTATCAAAAGAAAAGCAGGAATGATTGTTGGGGTATCAAGTCTTGCAGATACACGTGGATTCCCCGGAAGTGGATTTTACTGTGCTAGCAAATCAGCTTTGACAATTTTTTTAGAGAGTTTGAGAGTAGAACTTAAAAAACACAACATCTCTGTTATAACTGTGAGACCTGGATTTGTTCGAACTCCGATGACAGATAAAAATGAATTCTATATGCCATTACTAATGGAACCTGAAAAAGCAGCAGAGATTATTCTTGATGGAATTAAAAAGAATAAACGGGTTATTGAATTTCCATTTCTTCTGAGCCTTATGGTAAAGATTCTAAAAATTTTACCGAATGGAATCTTTGAATATTTTGCTTCTCAAAAACCAAAACCACGCTAACAAAAAGATTAATGATTATGAAAAAAATGTTCCTCATAATTTTTACTTTTCTTTTTACAAAGTTCGTTTCTTCACAAACAGATACTTCGATTATTATATCTGAAGTAATGTTTAATCCTATTAGTGGTAACAATGAATTTATTGAGCTTTATAATTTGAGCTCGACTCAATCTATAAATCTCAACGGCTGGAAGATTAAATACTATACTTCAACTCCTGACCAAATTGTTGATGCAGGTTTTGGAACAGTTCTACCACCCAAATCTTACGCAATTATTTTTGAAAATGATTATAATTTATCGAGTGGAATTTACTCTGGTTTAGTCCCTGCTAATGCTTTGATTCTTAAAATTGCTGATAATTCATTTGGAACCTCAGGAATGGCTAACACTACAAGCAGACCAGTCTGGTTATTAAGAGCAAACAATGATACAATTGATGCTTATACATACTCTGCGAATAATTCAACTTCTTTTTCAGATGAAAAAATTTTAATGAACAGAGATTCTTCTCAAACAAACTGGGCAAATTCTTTAGTTGCCAATGGAACACCTGGTTTCAAAAATTCTGTTTCTCCATCGAATTATGATTTACAATTAAGTTCTTTGAAATTTAATCCAGAGTTTCCGGTTATTGGAAATAATGTAGATATAATTGCCCAAGTAAAAAATCCTGGAATATTATCAGCTCAGAATTTTTTTGTTAGATTTTATAACGATATCAACTTTGATTCAACTGCTCAAAATAATGAGCTTATCTTTCAACAAAATTATTCTAACCTTGTAAGCAATGATTCAATAACAGTAACGCACACTTTAATTTCTCCTCAGGTTGGAACTTATCAAATAATTGCTTTGGTAGTATTTAACGAAGATGAAAATCCAATAAACAACAGAAGAGTAGGAAGATTTACTGTTAATCCACCAGGAGCACAGTTTAATGATATTATAATTAATGAGATTATGTATGCTCCGACTTCTCCACAACCAGAGTGGGTGGAGCTATTGAATAAAAGCAGTAATCCTATAAATCTCAAACGTTGGAGATTATTTGATGCAACTTCATCAGTTCTAATTACCTCACAGGATTTTATTTTGCAACCAGACTCTTTTGTTGTTATTACTGCAGATTCTTCCATCATAAATTATTTTCAAATTCCGTCAAGAATAATAAGAGCATCAATTCCAGCGTTGAATAATAATGGTGATGCAGTAGTAATAAAGGATTCACTTGGATTTATAATTGATTCACTTTTTTATTTGCCATCTTGGGGTGGTAACATAGGTGGACGTTCGCTTGAAAGAATTTCAAAAGATAATCCAAGTAATGATCCAACTAATTGGAGAACTTCTACAAGTCCTTTCAGAGCAACTCCTGGAAAAATTAATTCGGTAACTCCGAAAGAATATGACCTTGCAATAACTTCTTTCAAATCAGATAAAAATTATGCAATACTTGGAGAAGAAATTCTTTTCAAAGCTACTGTTAAAAATATTGGTTTGAATTTTATACCAACATCAACGTTACTTTTATATCGAGATGCAAATCAAGATTCAATTCCACAAACTAATGAACTTATTAAACAAACTATTGTACAAGCATTGAATATAAACGATAGTGTTACAGTAAATATCAACACAAATGTTTTTGATGAAGGTATGAACAGATACATTTATATCTACAAGATTTATCAGATGATGATACAACAAATAACATTTCTTTTGCTTCAGTGAATGGTGTTTCAATAAACGAAGTTCGTAATGATTTAATAATAAATGAAATAATGTATGCTCCGCAGAGTCCAGAACCAGAGTGGATAGAGATTTATAATCGCTCAAGTAAGTCTATTAACTTGTTTAATTATAAAATTGCCGATGCTGTTGATACACAAAGAGTTGTAACAACGAATATAATTCTTCAACCAGAAGAGTTTCTAGTGATCGCAAAAGATTCAATAATATTTAATCTATATCAAATATCTTCTAAAATACTGATCAGAACTTTTCCATCATTAAATAATAGCGATGATAAAATTATTTTACTTGACTCATTAAATCGTGTTATTGATTCACTTCAATACTTCTCAAGGTGGGGTGGAAGCAATGGCAAATCATTAGAACGAATTAATAGTGAAAACTCAGCAACAGATTCAT
>JANWVQ010000072.1 GCA_025056745.1 Ignavibacterium sp. | reverse complement strand
CAACCATTTGTCATAACAAAAAGTTTCGATACTTTATCTACTAAAGTTGGGTTGGGAAATTTAACTCCAAATCAGAGATATTACTACAGATTAAAGCAAGACGACCTAAGTTCATATTACTCTACAACATATTCTTTTATTCAAAGCAAACCGAATTATCAATTTTTTATAAATGAAGGGAATCTTCAAGAACTATTTAATTATGAAAATACAATTTATGATACTATTTCACGAAGTTGGAGATTAGATACGAAAACTAATAGCATAAAGATACTATCGGCAGGTGGTCACGATGGTGCTTTTGGTTCAATTCAATTCAATGGTATTGAATTTCTACCTTATACTTATTTCTGGGGATTAGCAACTGCAATTATAGATTCAACAACATTAAGACCAGTTTCTATTAGATTTTTTAATGTTCCAGATCCTGGTGTTAGTGATTCACTTGCAAATTTTGTAAATAGATTACCACAAAATACCCTAATTGCAATGACCATATCTGCCGATGCTGCTCAAGGACCTCTTGGTTGGACAGCAGGAACGCCACCTCGAAATGCAATTAAAACTTTGGGTTCAAGGTATATAGATAGTATTGTTTACAGAGAAGGTTGGGCAATATTGGGAAAAAAAGGTGCGGCAATTGGTACAGTCCCGGAAGATTATAGAAAATTATTCGCTGGTGTAGCCACAGTTGAAGTATCAAAAACTGTTACAAATGATTCTGGTTATATAGTTTTCCCAGAAATAAAATTCGCTAAGAGTTGGAATTATATAAAATTTGAAACTGAAATTCCCCAGGGAGCTAGTATTACATATATTCCCATTGGCATAAGAAAAAATGGGCAGACAGATACATTATATAATTTCACAACTAATTCTGATTCAATTGATTTAAATAATATTAATGCAGAAATTTATCCTTCCCTGAGAATTTTGGCTAAACTTTATGCTAATCAAATGAAAGAATCTCCTAAAATATTTTCATTAGGGGCAAAATATGTTGCTGTTCCAGAGTTAGCGATAAATTATCAAACTGTTAACATCGATCGAGATACTATTTGGCAAGGTGAACGAGTGAATTTTTCCGCACGTGTCTATAATGTCGGAAAGTCAATTGCTGATACAGTGAAAGTTGTTTTGGATTTAATTAAAGCTGATAACACTTCATATAATCTTATTGATACCGTATTTCTTAATCTTCATCCGAATAATTATAAATCTATCTCTTATCAATATTTTAACACTAATTTTGATGGTTATGGTAATTTTAACTTTAAATTATCTATTGATCCAAATGATTCAGTTTATGAGTTAATTGAGAATAATAATATCTTCTTTAAGCCTTTTTTTGTAAAAAGAGATACAGCAACTTCTATTTCAAGTTCTTCAGTGACGGTAAAATTCAACAATAAAGAAATACTGGATTGGGATTATGTTGAACCAAATTCAAAAGTAAATGTTGAACTTAGTTATCCAGTTTGGTTCCCTGTGACGGATACTTCTGCAATTCAGATTTTTGTCAATGGCAGAAGAATTTATGCTGAAAAATTGATATATGATTATGATACAATAGAAAGAAAAATGAATTGCGAATTTAATTTGTCTCTTGAAAGTGGAGAACATAACATTAGAGTGTTTACTAAAGATGTCTACGGAAGAATTTCAAATAAACCTGTTGTTGAAAAATACTTTAAAGTAAGCCAAAATATTGAAGTATTAAATGTTTATAATTACCCAAATCCATTTAAAGATGGAACTCATTTCACTTTCGTTCTAACGCAACTTCCTGATGAAGTTGATATAAAAATATATACAGTAGCAGGTAGGCTAATAAAGCAAATTAAAGTTTCGCAAAGTGATTTGACAACGAACTTTAATAAAGTATTTTGGGACGGAAAAGATGAAGATGGAGATGAACTTGCTAATGGTGTTTACCTTTACAAATTAACTATGAAAAAAGGTCAAAAAGTGCAATCTGTTTTACAAAAATTAGTTGTAATGAAATGAAAAAAATTATTTTTTACATATTGTTTATTTTATCATCGTTTCAATCAATTTACCCTCAAAAAGAAGATATACTTCCTGTTCAACTTATTTATTTTGAGGCTCAAGTTTTATCAAATGGAGTTTTATTAAGATGGGGGACAGCAACTGAAATAAATAATTTTGGCTTCGAAGTTCAAAGAGCTAATATTCCATATCAATTCTCGACTCTTGGATTTGTACCCGGCCACGGAAATTCAAATTCACCAAAGCATTATATGTTCGTTGATACAACTCTACCAAACTACGGATTATATTACTACAGGTTAAAGCAAATTGATACAGACGGAACGATTCATTACTCTGATACTATTAGTGTAAATTACTTCCCAGCTTCAGTTAAGGATAAAAATCAAAGTTATACTAACGAATCATTTGTTTATCATAATCCTGATTTGAATAAGCTAACTATAAATTTGACTGAAAACATTACTGATGAAATAACTATATCAATCTTTTCAATAACAGGAGAAAAAGTTGAAGAAAAGATTTTTGCTAATCCTTCAAATCCAATTTCTTTTTCCTATAAAAATCTACCAGCCGGTGTATATTTAATTTTGATTAACACAAAATCGAAATTTTTGTTGTCTAATAAGTTTATAATTCTCAAATAAAAGTAATTTAACTTACATTATAACTCTCATATCATAATCATTTATTATCTTTGATTAAAAAATATAGAATCATTATGAATACTAAGTCATATATCATCATCTTAATATTTTCAGTTAAACTTTTCTCTCAATCTTTTGAATATCCAAAACCAGATCAAGGAAATTTTACTGGTGGGCTTGGATTAAATTGGATTGATGGAAAACCTCATTACAAATTGAATTTTCAACCAGAGATCTCTTTTATGAATTTTGGCTTAGGTTTAGATCTTAATCTTGATTTTGAACCTTCAGG
>JANWVQ010000028.1 GCA_025056745.1 Ignavibacterium sp. | reverse complement strand
CATTTGTCGATATTAAACTTCTTAAAAAAATTCAAAAATTAAATGAGACTAACCAAAAAAGAATTATTAAAACTTGGTCTCGTTCATCAACAATAATACCTGAATTTGTTGGTCATACTATAGGTGTACATAACGGAAAACAACATATTCCAGATTACATCACTGAAAATATGGTTGGCCATAAATTAGGAGAATATGCACAAACTAGAATATTCAGAGGACATCCTGGAACAAAAGCAGAAAAAGCAGCAAAAGCAAAGGGTAAATAATAGGATTTTTAAGATATGGAAGCTAAAGCAGTCACAAGATTTATAGGGTCTTCACCTCGAAAAATGAGATTAGTTGCTGATTTAATCAGGGGTATGTCTGTTGACAAAGCTTTTGATGTATTACACTTTACACCAAAAGTTGCAGCGAAAGACGTAGCTAAAACACTAAAATCAGCTGTTGCTAATGCGATTAACTTGAACGAAAATGAAAGAGTTGAACCAGAGAATTTATACGTTAAAGAAATTTTTGTTAATCAAGGTCCAACTCTAAAAAGAATTATGCCAGCTCCAATGGGTAGAGCATACAGAATAAGAAAACGCTCTTGTCATCTTACTATAGTAGTAGCAAGTAAATCTAATTAGGAGGTAATTTTTGGGACAAAAAACAAATCCTATAGGTCTTAGAGTCGGTATAATTAGAGGTTGGGACTCTAATTGGTTTGAAAAAAAATCTTATGCTCAAAAATTAAAAGAAGACAATAAATTAAGAGCATACATTAGAAATAGATTAACCAAAGCTGGTATATCAAGAATTATTATTGATAGAACTTCAAAAAATATTATTATAAACATTCACACATCAAGACCCGGTGTTGTAATTGGAAAAAGCGGTAAAGAGATAACTCAGTTAGAACAAGAATTAAAAACAGTCACAAATAAAGAAGTCAAAGTTCAAATATCAGAAATAAAACGTCCAGAACTTGATGCTTACTTGGTTGCTGAAAATATCGCTAATCAGATTGAAAATAGAGTTTCATACAGAAGAGCAATGAAAATGGCAATTACTGCAGCAATGAGAATGGGTGCAGAAGGTATTAGGATAATGTGCTCTGGAAGATTAGCAGGTGCAGAAATAGCAAGAGCAGAACAATATAAAGAAGGAAGAATACCTCTTCATACTCTAAGAGCAGATATTGATTATGCACAAGGTAGAGCTGAAACTGTCTATGGTTCTATAGGAATAAAAGTTTGGATATGTCGAGGTGAAATTCTTGGTAAAAGGTCTTCAGATTAAAAATTCAGATTAGGAGCATAAAATTATGTTAATGCCAAAACGTGTTAAGTTTAGAAAAGCCCAAAGAGGTAGAAGAAAAGGAAAAGCTTATCGAGGTGCAACAGTTGCATTTGGTGATTTTGGATTAAAAGCTTTAGAGCCTGGTTGGATTACTAGTAGGCAAATTGAATCTTGCAGAGTCGCACTTTCAAGATCAATGAAAAGAGATGGAAAAGTGTGGATAAGAATTTTTCCTGATAAACCTGTAACCAAAAAACCTCTTGAAACAAGAATGGGTAAAGGTAAGGGTGCCCCTGAATTTTGGGTTGCAGTTGTAAAACCTGGAAGAGTTATGTTTGAAGTTGCTGGAGTTTCTAAAGAACTAGCTCAAAAAGCTCTTAAACTTTGTTCTTATAAATTACCTGTAAAAACTAAAATAGTTCAAAGAACAGATTACGAAGGATAGACAATGAAAATAAGAGAAATTAGAGAAATGTCTACAGATGAACTTATTAAACGAATTCAGGAAGAAGAACAAAACTTAGTTGATTTAAGATTTTCACACGCATTAAAACAACTCACGAATACTGCAAAACTTAAATTAACTAGGAAAGATATTGCAAGAATGAAAACAGTATTAGCTGAGCGACAAAGAAATGCTCAGAATAATGTAAACAACAACGGAGTTTCTAAATAATGGAAAGAAGGAACCTTAGAAAAGTCAGGATTGGTATAGTAGTAAGTAATAAAATGAAAAAAACCATTACTGTCGCTATTGAAAGAAGAGTTGCTCATCCTATTTACAAAAAATATTTCAAAAAGACAACTAAGCTTATGGCTCACGATGAACAACAGATTTGTGGTATTGGTGATAAAGTAAAAATTATGGAAACTCGTCCTTTAAGTAAAAGAAAAAGATGGCGTTTAGTTGAAATTGTTGAAAAAGCCAAATAAGGAGTTTTAAGATGATTCAAGAAGAAACTAATCTAGTAGTTGCAGATAACTCGGGTGCAAAAAAAGTTCGATGTATCAGAGTGCTCGGTGGAAGTAATAGAAGATACGCTACTGTCGGAGATACTATAGTTGTCTCGGTTAAATCTGCTATTCCAAACGGTACTGTAAAAAAAGGTGAAGTTTCAAGAGCAGTTATAGTTAGAACAAAAAAAGAAGTTCGAAGAAAAGATGGAACTTATATCAGATTTGATGAAAATGCAGCAGTGTTGATTAATAACCAAGGTGAACCAAGAGGTACAAGAATTTTTGGACCAGTTGCAAGAGAATTAAGAGAAAAACAATTTCTAAAAATAGTTTCATTAGCTCCAGAAGTATTATAGGATTTAAGATGAAAATAAAAAAGAATGACACAGTTATTGTAATTGCTGGTAATGACAGAGGTAAAACCGGAAAAGTTTTAAAGGTTTTTCCAAAAGAAAATCGACTAATTGTCGAGGGAGTTAATATTAGAAAAAGGCATACAAAACCATCACAGAGAAATCCTCAAGGTGGTATTATTGAAAAAGAAGCACCAATTCACGCTTCTAACGTGATGATTTTAGATCCTAAAACCAATGAACCATCGAGAATTGGTGCGAAAATTATTTTGGATGAAAAAACTGGTAAAAAGAAATCCGCACGAATTAGCAAAAAAAGCGGTGAAATGTTACAATAAAGGACATTAAGGATATGGCAGATAAGAAGACAAAAAATGTAGAATCAAGTTCAAAGAAGCAAAAAACTCAGAAAAAAGAATCTGTTGAAGCAAAAGTTGAAAGTAAACAAGAAAGGGATATAAAAATAAAATGTAGATTATTAGAATACTATAAATCCAACATTGTCCCTGAATTAATGAAAACTTTCAACTATAAAAATGTAATGCAGGTTCCTAAATTATCAAAAATTGTTGTTAATATGGGTTTAGGTGCTGCTGTTACTGATCCTAAAATTTTAGAAGAAGCTGTTAAAGATTTAGAAGCTATTACTGGACAAAAGGCAAGCATAAGAAAAGCTAAAAAAGCTATATCAAACTTTAAGTTGAGAGCTGGAATGAATATTGGTGCAATGGTTACTCTTAGACGTGAGCGTATGTATGAATTTTTAGATAGATTAATTAATATAGCTTTACCACGCGTTAGAGACTTCAGAGGATTATCTGATAAATCATTTGACGGAAGGGGAAATTATACTCTTGGAATTAAAGAGCAAATTATATTCCCAGAAATTAATATTGATAAGGTCAACAAAATTGTTGGTATGGATATTACGATAGTAACAACAGCCAAGACTGATAATGAAGCGTATGAATTATTAAAAGGTTTTGGTTTTCCATTTAGAAAAAAAGAAATTAACTAAAGGAACAATATGGCAAGATTAAGTTCAATTGCTCGAGACGAAAAAAGAAGAAAATTATACGAAAAATACGCTAAAATTCGTGCTGAACTTAAAGCAAAAGGTGATTATGAGGCTTTACAGAAACTTCCAAGAAACTCATCACCTACAAGACTAAAGAATAGATGTATGTTTACAGGAAGATCACGTGGTTACTATAGGAAATTTGGAGTATCGAGGTTAGTTTTAAGAGAGATGGCGTTACGTGGTGAAATTCCAGGTCTAAAAAAATCAAGTTGGTAAAAAGGAGCGAAGACAATATGCCAGTAACAGATCCAATTGCAGATTTTTTAACAAGATTAAGAAATGCTTGTAAGGCTAAGCATTTAAGAGTTGAGGTTCCAGCTTCAAAAATGAAATTAAAAATTTGTGAAATCCTAAAAAATGAAAGTTTTATCCACGATTATACTGTTATTGAAGACAATAAACAGAATATAATCAGAATTCATCTTAAGTATAGAAATGGAATGTCTGCTATATCTGGTTTGAAAAGAGTTAGCAAACCCGGATTACGAATTTATAAAGGCGTTGAGGAGCTTCCTAGAGTGTTAAATGGCTTAGGTATCGCTATTGTTTCAACATCAAAAGGTATATTAACAGATAAACAAGCAAGAGCCGCTTCAGTCGGTGGTGAAGTAATTTGTTATATTTGGTAATTTTTTGGGAGTTATAAGGTGTCAAGAATAGGTAAAAAACCAATTATTATTCCTCAGGGTGTTAATATTACCTTGAATGGTAATAACCTTAAAGTTAAAGGTCCAAATGGTGAATTGGAAATGTCCATTCATCCTAATATCTCTGTCAATGTTAAAGATAATCTAATTGAAGTGACTAGACCAGATGATCTAAAACAAAATAGATCTTTACACGGTCTAACCCGTGCTCTAATTCAAAATATGATTAAAGGTGTCACTGAGGGATACAAAAAAGTTTTAGATATTGTAGGTGTTGGATATAAAGCTGAATTAAAAGGAAACAACCTTTTATTGAGTATGGGATATTCACATCCAATTTATTTTATACCTCCAGCTGGAATTAAATTAGAGACTCCTACTCCAACTCAGATAGTAGTTTCAGGTATTGACAAACAGTTAGTTGGATTAGTTGCAGCAAAAATTAGATCATTCAGGAAACCTGAGCCTTATAAAGGTAAAGGAATTAGATACTCAACGGAAGTTATTCGTACAAAAGCTGGAAAAACTGCTGGTAAATAGTATTTAGGAGATAAGATGATTAAGAGAAATTATAGAAAAAGAGAAAAAATTAAAATTAGAATTAAGAAGAAAATCTTTGGGACTTCGGAAAGACCAAGATTATCTGTTTATCGAAGTCTGAATCAAATCTATGCCCAGATAATTGATGATGATAAAGGTATAACCTTAGCTAGCGCATCAAGTTTGTCGAAGGAAATATCTGAACAAATTAAAGCTACAAAAGGTAAAGTAGAGAAAAGTAAATTAGTAGGAAATTTAATAGCTAAGTTAGCTTTAGAAAAAAATATTAAACAGGTTGTATTTGATCGAAATGGTTTCAGATATCATGGCCGAGTAAAAGCTTTGGCTGATGGTGCAAGAGAAGGTGGTTTACAGTTTTAATAAATTTGCCGGATCGTCTAATGGTAGGACAGCGGCCTTTGGAGCCGTATGTAGAGGTTCGAATCCTCTTCCGGCAGCAACTAAAAATAAAATAGAGATAAAAAGTGGAATATAAAGTAATTAGACCAACAGATGTTGAAGGATTAAAAGAAAAAGTAGTTCACATTAACAGAGTTGCTAAAGTTGTTAAAGGTGGACGAAGATTTAGCTTTAATGCTATCGTTGTTGTTGGAAATGGAGATGGTATTGTTGGTGTTGGTTTAGGCAAAGCAAATGAAGTAACTGATGCAATCGCCAAAGGTGTTGATGATGCTAAAAAGAACATTGTTAAAGTTCCAGTTGTAAATGGAACTGTCGCTCATGAAATTATAGGAAAGTATGGAGCTGGAAAAATTCTTTTAAGACCTGCATCCCCGGGAACTGGATTAATTGCTGGTGGTGGTGTACGGGCTGTTCTTGAAGCAGCTGGAATAACAGATGTTTTAACTAAATCTTTAGGGTCAAGTAATCCACATAATCAGGTGAAAGCAACTCTTAAGGCTCTTCTAAATCAAATTGATGCAAGAAAAATGGCTGCTAAAAGAGGTTTGAAGGTCAAAGATCTTTTTAATGTAACCAAGGGAGAAGAAAATGGCCAAAATTAAAGTTACTCAGATCAGAAGTATTATCGATAGACCAGAAGACCAAAAAAGAACTATAAAAGCTTTAGGACTTGGTAGGCCAAATTATTCAAGAATTCATAATGACACTCCTCAGATCAGAGGTATGATTAAAAAAGTTAGTCATTTAGTTAAAACCGAAATAATTAATGATTAGTGAGATAACTATGAATATACTTGGAAATCTTAAATACGCAGAAGGTTCAAAAAAGAAAAGAAAAAGAGTTGGAAGGGGCGAAGGATCTGGTCACGGCGGACAAGCTACCAGAGGTATGAACGGTCAAAAGTCTCGCTCAGGCGCCAAATTTAAAGTCTGGTTCGAAGGTGGTCAAATGCCTCTCCAAAGAAGAATTCCTAAGTTCGGATTTACTAATGTTTTCAAAACTGAATATCAGATTGTTAACTTAAATTCATTACAAAGAATAGCATCGAAGTATCAATTAGATAACACAGAAATTACTCTTGAAGATTTGAAAAAATATGGTTTAATATCTTCTTTGAATAAACCTGTTAAGATTCTTGGAAAAGGGGAAATAAAGTCCAAATTATTCTTAAAAGCAAATTCATTTAGCAAATCAGCTCAACAGAAAATTGAAGCTGTTGGTGGTTCAATAACAAAGTTATAGTGTGGT
>JANWVQ010000135.1 GCA_025056745.1 Ignavibacterium sp. | reverse complement strand
AATTTTTGTGGAATTGACTGGCTTATCTTCACTCTATCAAAGAACAAATTTAAAACCTTCTCAAAAGAAGGGCTTCAAATATATAGAACTTTTGAGTAATAGTCAAGAAATTTTTAAAATAATTTTTCAAAATTTTTTTATTTCAAAATCTATCTCAAGTAGCAAAGGTTTCTTAAAATTAAACGATCAGTTACACAATGAAATTTAATCAAAAAGCTCATATTTATATTAATATTTTTTTTACTCAAATTAAATCTTGGAAGTAGAATGTATTAAAATTAAACCTATTGATTTATTAAACCTCAAAAAATTATTTATTCTTGGGCTTTTCAAAGTTTTAATGTCAACTTTATAAAAAAACAGAAAAAGCGTTTGAAATAAATAATTAATTATTTCTTTAATTATGGAGGGGAACCATTCACAACACAAGATATTAAAATTTCAAATCCTATTCAAAGTTTTATTCAATAAGTAAATTTTTGAAAAGTTTATTTTATTTTCTTCAGGATTATTCCTTCTTTAGGCTTAAGACTAATTTGATTATTAATTTTATTTATAGGAGCATCTGTCGATAGTAAAATTTCAAATTTTTCTTTTAGTTCGAATTTGAAATCTTTATCATTATCAGCATTCATTGCGACAATGATTGTCTCATTTGCGTGATTGATTACAAAGGCTATTGCAAAAGGATTTTTTTCATCTGAAATAAAGGATATTTCTTCATAACCGGCTCTTCTCAATGCAGGATGTTTTTTTCTTAATTCAATTAGTTTCTTATAAAAGTTAAGCAACTCAGAATTTAGTTCTGGATGATTGTAATTAATATAATTGACTTCATTGTCTTTGTCATAGGAGTTATGATCTATTTTGCCTTGATTTGTATCTGGAATTTCAGAATTAAATGGAATAACTTTTGTTCGAGCAAATTCTTGTCCACTATGAATCATTATTATACCTTGGGATGTAAATAAAAACATTGCAGCTAATTTGTTAATTTTTAATTGCTTCTCATCCAATTTCACAAACTCATCAACATTTTTTATTTTTTGAATATGTGGGTCTACATATCTTAGTCCAATTCGAATAAAATCACCAAGAGTATATCCATCGTGTGACTCAAGATAATTAACTGAATGTTCTGGTTTTTGAAATAATCCGTGTTCATCATTGACTAGGGTACCTCTTACATAAGATTTAATTCTTTGAGGATTATTATTACCATACCAAGAGCCGAAGATCCATCCTAATCCGTTGTAAGGATTTTCACCTTTAATACCATTTCTAATTTGATCATTCCAGGCGCCCCAACCTCTTAATGAAAATCCGGCCGGGTCATAACCCCCACCCCAAGGTTCACAAACAAAAACTACATCAGGATTAATTTTTTTTGCTTCATATATGACAGTTTCAATCGTTTCCCAATCTAAGAGTTTTCCTAAATCAAATCGGAAGCCATCAATGTGATATTCTTGCATCCAATACAAAACGCTTTCAACTATCAAGCGACGAAGCATCGGTGCTTCCGTTCTTAAGTCATTTCCACAATAACTTTCTGCTATAAAATTTCCATCGTCATCTAAACGGAAGTAATATTCTTTATCAATTTCTTTCAGGTTTCCAAATTCATATTCGGATAAGTGATTAAAAACAACGTCCATTAAAACAGCAATTCCCTCTTTATGAAAAGCTTTTACCATTTCCTTGAAATCATTCACTTGACGGGCATCTGCTCCACTCCATTTATTCTTTTCTAATTTTCTTGTGTTGATACTATAATATTCTTCAGGGGCAAAAAAAGCAGCAGTCATATATCCCCAATGATTTCTTTCATAAGGATTCCAAGTATTAAATCTTCCTCTAAACTCTTTCCTATAGGGTATTTCAACATTCGCAAATTCCATAGAAGGTAGTAATTCAACTGCATTTACTCCTAAGTTTTTTATGTAAGATAAACCACCTTTTTTATTTTTTTCAGTTAATCCGAGATAAGTTCCCCTATTTTCAACTCCACTGGAAGGATGTTCTGTCATATCTCTTATATGCATTTCATAAATTATTAAATCTCGCCAATTATTACGAATCCAAGTGTCACCTTCCCAATCGAAGTTATTTTCTTTTATGATGATTCCTTTCCTCGGAGTAAAATATGTATTAAAACTTGCAACAGCTTTTGCATAAGGATCTAAGCATAAAACGGGTTCTTTATCTTTATGTTTAACTAAGAAGTTATAATACTTACCATACATTTCTTCATTTAGTATTACTTCCCAAACGCTATTTTCGTCTTTGATCATATCATAAACAAAACCTACTGTATCTTCAACATTTTCAAATATTACTAAGGATACTTCTTCTGCATTAGGTGTGAATAGTCTGAATATGGTTTTGTTATTTTCTACAAAAGCTCCAAGTTTCTTGGATGAGTAGATTTTATCAAGTTGTTTTTGTTTTTCTTTAATTGAAATTCTTTCTTCAACTTGAAACTGGAATATTTTATCACTTATAAACATATCTTTACAAAATAATTTTGTTAAACCTAATATTATTATCGAAATAAAAATTAATCTTTTCATTTTTATTCTTTTTTAATTTTAAATCTTCTCGGCAATTATTTTTCCATCAACAACAGGAGTAATACAAACTAATGGATTATCGGGGACTTGGAAATATTCAAAGATTTGCTCAAATAGTTGAAATTGCATTCCTTGCTTTTCTAATTTATAAAAATTCTTATAACTCATTTTTTTCCCATAATTATCCGTTGGGGCATCAAAAATTTTTGCATATTCAAAATCTTTTTCTGCGAATGATTTTAGATATTTTATTTTCTCATCATCGTTGCCATCTATCTCATAACTTTTAGCTCTAAGTTCTGATATTAGACCATCATTTATAACCAGATAAATATTTAAGATAATTTCGTTCATCTTTATACTTTGAATTATAGATTGCGAAAAAACTAATTGTTAATGCATAAAATAAAGCAAATTTGCATAAGATACTTTCAATTGAATCTATTAATTTGCTGTAGCCCAAAAAATTAAGTATAAATCCAAATGTTGGTGGTAAAATAATAAAAAAGTGACCGAATAGTAAAATTTTTAATTTCTTTTTAAATGAAATATCCTGAGAATATTTAATTCTATACATCAAAAGAACAAATGATATTATTATTGGTAAGTAATAATAGAATCCATATAAAAAACCAAGTGGGTAATTAAATGTTGCATACAAAACAGTGCATTTTTTAACCTCGAATACTCTATAATTCATTCCATAAAAAAACAAAAGTGAAAAGGCAAAAAAAGTAAAAAGAAGCTCTAATAATTTTAGTTCTAATTTTGGATAATTAAACAGAATTCTGTTAATTAACGCTAAATTAATTGTTGGAATGAAAGTAATTGTGAAAAAAGCTAAATAAACATACAAAGAATCATTATATCCCAAATTACAAATTATAAATTCAAATAGTTGATAAGTCATCAGAAAAGTTATTAATGAAATGATTAAGAGGTTAATTTTGTTTTTATCAACGAAGACTAGAAGATTCAAAATCAACAAAAACTCAATACAAGCAATGAGAAGAGATACTATTCCTTCCCAGTTCATTTCAATCTGTCCAATCAAGAATAACTTTTCCAGAATTTCCTGATTTCATTAGTTCAAAAGCTTCGATATAATTATCAATATTAAATCTATGAGTTATAATTGGAGTAACATCCAATCCACTTTGAACCATCGATTGCATTTTATACCAAGTCTCAAACATAATTCTTCCATAAATTCCTCTAATAGTTAATCCTTTAAATATTACTTTAGTCCAATCTATTCCTGAGTTTGAGGGAAGTATGCCTAATAATGCAATATTACCACCAGTGTACATTACATCTATCATATCATTAAAAGCTTGAGGACTTCCGCTCATTTCAAGTCCAACATCAAAACCTCCAACCATACCAAGTTCTTTGACAATGTCAGGGAGTTTTTCTTTTGTAACATCGACTGTTCTGGTAGCACCCATTTTTTTGGCAAGCTCTAATCTATAAGGATTAATATCTGTAATAACAATATTTCTAGCTCCAGCGTGTTTGGCTATTGCAGCAGCCATAATTCCTATAGGTCCGGCACCTGTTATAAGGACATCTTCTCCAAGAACATCAAAAGATAGAGTAGTATGGACAGCATTTCCGAGTGGGTCAAAGATTGATAGAACCTCTTTAGGAATTTTTGGATCGCAATGCCAAATATTTGAGACTGGAATTACTAGATATTCTGCAAAACAACCCGGGCGATTTACTCCAACCCCTTTAGTATTAGGACATAAATGCCCTCTACCAGCTCTGCAATGTCTGCACTGTCCACAAACTAAATGTCCTTCGCCACTTACTAATTCCCCCACTTTTACATCGTGAACATTATCTCCAAAAGCTTCAACAACTCCAACCCACTCGTGACCAGTAACCATTGGAACTGGAATTGTTCTTTGAGCCCATTCATCCCAATTGTAAATATGAATATCTGTTCCACAGATTGAAGTTTTAATTATTTTTATTAAAACATCATTTGGACCGTAGTCAGGAATTGGAACTTCATCCATCCAAATACCTGGTTGATTATATTTTTTAACGAGGGCTTTCATTTTTTTCATGGTTTGTTTCCTTAGTTGTATGAGAAAACTATTTTAATTTCAATTCAAAATTAGATATGTATTATGAAATGAAAAAAAGGATTTTGAGTGAAGAGGTTAATTAAAAAATTTTTGTGGAGCTAAGCGGGATCGAACCGCTGACCTTCTGAATGCCATTCAGACGCTCTTCCAGCTGAGCTATAGCCCCAAAGAACTATTACAAATATAATTTACATCATTGATAAATACCAATCCTATTTCATCAACGCAATAGAACCATTTTTTTTGTATCTGTAAAATTTCCAATTTTCAATTGATAGAAATAAACTCCACTTGGTAAAGAGGAAGCTTTTTCATTTTCGATAACAGAAAAATCAATTTCAAATTTTCCAGCTTCTCGATATTCATTTGTTAATGTTGCCACTTCTCTTCCGAGTATATCATAAACTTTCAGTGTTTGCCAACCTGCAACAGGAGATTGCCAGCTTATTTTTGTAATAGGATTAAAAGGATTAGGATAATTTTGAAATAATTTAAAGTCTGAAAGTTGAATAACTTCATTATCTTTAATATTTGTTGCAGGATTATAAGAAATTAATCTAATTGCATCAGCAACAATATAAGTAGTAGATGTCCCCGGTGTACCTGCATTTGAAATAATAATCTTTTGTGAAGTATCATTTGAAAAAGTAAAACTCCCTATTAAATTCCATTTAGAACCGTTTTGAACTTGATTAATTCTTATTGTATCTGTTCCATTCTTGTGTTTAATAATAAATGGAGTATCCTGACAACGATTTGGTGCAGAGACCCACCAAGCGTAAACTTCATATATTGCTTCAGTAAAAATTCTTGGTCTAAACTCAGCATAGCTACTTCCATTTCCGACAGGATTTAATTGTGCTGGAGTATTCCCCCAATAACCGGGATTTGCTGAAGCAAACCATCCAGGACCCACTAAACTACATTCTGGATCACCTGTATCAATTATTTTTTCAAAATAAATTGTTGGGGGGAGTCTTAATGAATCTTTATGAGTTACCGTTAAAATTGTGGGAACCGCTCGTAATTCTGAAGGAGAATTTACATACTGATTTTTTACTGCCATTTGTGACGAGCCACCACCATCAAGATTCATAGCTTCAATACAACCAAGATTTACCATAATCTGAGCAAGTTCTGGTAAACCAACACCTTCACTATTTGTTTGTCTTCCATCAGCAACAATCATTATCACGCGATTATTTGCAGTGTAACCAACTGCAGTTCTAGGATCTCTATTATCATAGCCAACTCCACTTCCCCACATAATTTCTTGATCATAAGTAATATTAACTTGACCATTTTTAACTAATGTTGGTGCTCCACCTATTCCAACAAGCAAATTTTGATAGACATTGCCAGCAGATTGTTGAGGAGCAGGCAATGGAGTCTGTTGATTGTTTGTATATGGTAATGGTGCATTAAATTTATAAATGTCACTAACATTGCTTCCGAAATGATAAATCCAATCAACGCTGAAGGTACGATTTGTTTTCATCCCAAATAAACTTCTTATAACTGGATAAGTTTGACTAAATCTTGTGACAGCTGCGACATTCTGTGCTTTAACTTCATAAGGATAGACTACTGCTGACAAAGATGTACTTCCACTGAAAAAACCTCCATTAACTCCTGCATAAGCTCCAACAGCCGTAACGAAATCTCTAACATTTCTATTAGTGCTTGAAATGTATGGATGAATAACTAAGTTAGGATTATTCATATCTACTTCAATATAAAATATTTTTAACTTTGGTGTCGCTCTGTCACCTTGAAATATTTTTATTCCAGCAGGTAGTTGATAATTTGATGTTATTTCTGTCCAAGTAATTGGCTGAGACAATGCTATTGAAAATGAAATAATAAATAGTATAAATACCTTTTTCATAATAACGCCTTTCTAAAATGTCATATAAATCTATAACATCAGCTAAATTCTATGTGAAGAAGAATATAACAAGAATATTTCCTATTTAACCTAAAATAACTTTTATTTTTATTTCTTTTTCGGGATAATCATCGGGATTAATAAAATTTGATTGTACTTCTTTTCCATTAATTTCAATTGATTTAATTCCTGAATTTTTTCCTTTTGGATTTTCTACAGATAGAATAAATCTTTTACCTCTAAAATTTCTCTCTGCTTTGTATGATTTCCAAACTTTAGGTATTCTTGGATTGATTGTAATTCCTTTAAGAGATGTTTGGAAACCCAGAATATAATCCAAACCAATTCTATACATCCAAACTGCTGTTCCTGTAAGCCAACTATGACTTGCTTGATTTTCTGTTTCGTGTTCAGGACTTGTTACATACTCAGCATAAACATAAGGTTCAACTTCATATATATCTATTCTCTTTGATGAATTCAATGGAATCATTTTTGAGTAAGTTTCATAAGCAAATTCAATATCATCATTCAACAAAGAAGCAAGCACGAACCAACTTGATGCGTGATTGAATACTGCTCCGTTCTCTTTTTTACCAGGGACGCAGCGACTTATAAGTCCAGTATTGTCTTCTATTTCTCTATATGCAGGCCAAACAATTTGCATTCCATAAGGCGTTGTTAGATATTTTTTTGAATATTTCAAAGCTGAATCAGCGAATTCTTTTGAAGCTACTCCCGAAATTACAGACCAAGATTGGGGATTTATAAAAATCTTTCCCTGTTTATGTTTTTCAGAACCGACCTCGCTTCCATCATCTCTGAATGCTCTTAAATACCATTTGCCATCCCAACAAGTTTCATTTATCACTTTTCTCAATTGCTCATATTTGTTTTTCCATCTTTCGAGAGTTTCAAGATCATTTTTATGTTCAAGTAATT
>JANWVQ010000116.1 GCA_025056745.1 Ignavibacterium sp. | reverse complement strand
TGCACAATTAAGCGTGTCAAGAGCTTCTTCTCCCCAAAATGCTATACATCCACCAATGTTATAATTGTTCATTATTACTCCATTCTGAGAACCATAAAAATTATTATAGCTTGTTGAACCATAACAAGATAAATCAATTTTCTTTTTATAAATACTCTTAATTATGATACTTAATTCATTAACTGCTGGCCCTCCAACTGAAATAATAAATTTATCAGTTAAGTTTTCTGATAGAAATTCTTTGTCAGTTATAGTTTTATATTTTATTTGCTTTAATTGTAATTCTTTCTTGATTAATTCTATGGATTGGTAATCGGTTAAATTAGGGCCAGAAACTATTATAAAATTCATATTCTGTCCAAAACTTATTTAATGATGTATTAATATTTCTAATTAAACCATCTTGCCAATTGTTCCTTTGCTTTCAACTTATGTTCTTCTTTTATATGAACTACTACTGTAGCTAATGCTGTAGCTATTACACCTAAATCATCAACAAAAATTGGATCTGGGAGAGCATCAATAGGAAAAATAAAATATCCTAAAGCACTTATTATTACGCCTTTTGCCCAAGCGGGTGTATCAGGATCTTGAAGACAATAAAATAGAATCAAAGCTTTTTCTATCAGCTCTTTACCAGCTATGATAGCGAAGTTTTTTACTTTGTCCCAGAAGGATTCATCACTATAATTATTACTATATTCTGACATATAAACCTCCAAATAGTTTTTGTTAATTATTATGTTAATTGAATTATGATTTTGAGAAATATTGTTTTCAATTAATTCAATTGTTTTTATTATCTAATAATTTGCTCAAAGTATCTAAAATTTTTTCTGAATAACCAGCTTTTGCTAAAAATAGTATGTTGGAAATACCTCCAATAAACATTGAAGCACCAAATAAACCAAGACTACCCCCCATAATTAGATTTAAAGAATTTAATAGATTTTGATTATTTATAATCTCTCTCAACTTCAATAATTTCTCTTCATAAAGTCCTGTTGGAGAAGCTTCACCCTTTTCCCATCTGCTAACAGTTTTTACTGAAACATCAAGTAAGCGTGCGAATTGCTCTTGTGATAATTTAAGAACTTCACTTCTCATTCTGTAAATTTCTTTTGGTGTCATTTTTTACCTATTCAAGTTTAAATATTACAGACAATTGTCTGGTCAAACATATAGACAAAATATTTAATATGCAAATATTTTTTAGTAGATTTTTTTGATTTTCGTATTTGGATAGTAATGAAGAAGAATTTTTTCATAATTCTGACCAGAATAAGCTCTTCCAATAGCACCACTTTGGCACAAACCAACTCCGTGTCCCCAACCTGCTCCAAGTAGTATAAGTGTATCTGGTAATTCATAGTTCGAAAGTGAGTAGTTATCAATTATAAAATTAGAACTTTTTAATGGCGGATTAAGCACTTTTCTTATAGATAGTTCAGAATCTAATAAAAGGGAATCTTTTTCACCGGTGAATTTCATTTTAATAATTCTTCCAGAATATCCCCTCTCTATTATCTCAATCTTTTTCAAATCACCAATGAACTTTATTTTATTAATATTATCATTCAAAACTTCTTTTTTAATTTCAACTTTCCAGCGAAAATTTTTCTTGCTCCATTCGGGCAACTGAGGATTATATTCAGGATTGCAAAAAACATTAGGACTGCTTTTAATCCACAATTCAGGATTTTGATTTGGATTTAATGTCAAATCAGTCTCCGAATCAACCCTTGGAAGATAATAATCAACCGCAGGTGAACGATGTTCCCAAACTTTTTCTATACTTTCTGACATTCCACCGCAATTTGAAGAAAAATATGCCGGAATTATTTCATCATTATAAGTAAGACATAATCCTTCTGTTACTTTAATCGCTGAATCAGTAGTTGCATTTTTCTTATTTATACCACCGTAAACCTGACAATCAACATCAGAACAAATGTCATAATTCTCTCCTGCATATTTTCCTGAAATTAAAGCGTGCATTGTTTCTGTACGTGCTGAAATCACTTGTGCTTTCAATGCTTCAAACGGAGAATCAGAGCCAATTTCATTTGGAACAACTCCTTCTAAATATTTTTCTATCGGAAGAATTGCTATTACATCAATACCATTATTTTTGTTTATCACAAATTCTAAGTCACAATTATAAAATCTGTCTTCTTTTCCTTCCCACCACCATCCGACTCCATACGGGACATTTTTAATTTGTATTAAAGGATTTTCACTAAGGCTGTGCAAAACAAATTTATTAGTTTTTGAAATAAGGATTTGATTATGAAATTTTAATGTAAAAGATTTATTCAAATTTGATATTACAACCGAATCACCTTGCTTAAACTTCTGATTATCTTTGGAAAGAGTTGCTTCGTAATCCGAAAAGAAAATTATTTCAACATTCTGTGCAGATTTAAGAATTAGCACCCGAACAATTGGCTGTTTAATAAGTTCTGTTTTGTTAAATGAAACGTTACTCTTTGACTGATTTGGTAAATCATAACTATTATTTGCTGCCAATTGACCGAAAGCAGTTGCAATAAAAATGAAATAGACTAAAAAAATAAATTTCAACTCAAAAACTGTTTTTTACTATTTTCAGATTTTCAATAACATTCTTATCCAAATCGAAAGTCATCACTTTTCTTTTATTATCAAGTAAAGCTTGTCTGTCACCAAAGGCTTGTGCTTTTATCAATATTCCAAATGAAACAGATGCTTTTGAACTTGATGGTTCATCAGGAATTCCAACTTCTGCTTCTGAATTGTCTACAAATTGAATGAACAATCCGTTGCCGTTATCTCCTTTATGTAGCTGTCCTGTTGAATGAAGAAATCTTGGACCAAAACCCAAAGTAGTAGCGACTTTATATTCTATCTGAATTCTCTTTCTGAAGTTTTGCAGAATTTCAAAAATTTCTTCTGTCGGATTTAAATATGCCTGAATAGCAATATAACTTTTA
This sequence comes from Ignavibacterium sp., assembly GCA_025056745.1. Lineage (GTDB taxonomy): Bacteria > Bacteroidota > Ignavibacteria > Ignavibacteriales > Ignavibacteriaceae > Ignavibacterium. The sequence continues at coordinate 10,656 of JANWVQ010000116.1, read as the reverse complement.
CCACTTATGCAATTAGATAATAAAGTTGGTATTGCTTCTGCCAAACCATTGAATTTTTTCTCATAGTAAATCTTAATTCCGTTGTAATCATAAACAGGTTCAGGAAGATTTAGTTTACCAGTGGATTGAAAATCACTAATAATTTTTCTTGCAACAACTTTTGCCTGTTCAACATTTGGTTGATCAAATGGTTGAATTCCTAAAGACCAACCAGCAATTGCAGTTGCAAATTCCCACAAGAAAAATTGTTTGCCCAAATCGTAAATGTCTTCAAGTTCAAATTCAATTATCGGAAATCCAGCTTCATTTAATTCAATAATTTTATCAACCTCAATTTTATCTCCTTTGACATTTATTAAAACAAAAACTCTGTCTTTTGAATAATGACCCGGACTGACAATTTCTTCAAGATCAATTGGAAGAATACCTTTACCATTTTTACCAGTTGATTCTGCTATAAGTTGTTCGATCCACGCTCCGAAAGAATTAAAACTCTCTGATGTTATTAAAGTAACTTTATCAATTCCATTTTTTGTTAGAACTGAAAGTAATAATCCAAATTGAGCAGCAATATTTCTCTCAATGAAATCCCCTGATTTTCTTGAATGAAGAATTTCGTTATCAGCACGCACAAAAAGTTTTCCTAAATCCACTCCTATCAAAGCTGCAGGAACTACTCCGAATAAAGATAAAGCAGAAAATCTTCCGCCAATATTTGGATCGTTTAAGAATATTTTTCTGAAATTCAACTTTTTCGCAATTTCCTCTAAGCCACTTCCCGGGTCTGTAATTGCAATGAAATGTTTTTCGGTTTGTTCTTTTCCAAGAATATTTAATACATAATTATAGAAGAATTTCATAAATGAAATTGTTTCAACAGTGCCGCCGGATTTTGTTGAAACTATGTACAAAGTTTTTTGAGGATTAAGACTTTCTGCAATTTGTTTAACAGTATCGGGGTGAGTACTATCAAGAACGTGAATTTTGAGATACTTATCCTGATTGCCAAAAACCTTTCCAAAGACCTCTGGAGCAAGAGAAGAGCCACCCATTCCAAGAAGCAAAGCATCAGTAAATCCTTCAGCTTTAATTTCATCAACAAACTGATAAATTTCATCAAGCATTTTTCTTGAATAATTCACACAGTCTAACCAGCCCAGTCTGTCTGAAATTTCTTTTGGATTTTCACTCCAAACAGTGTGGTCTTTTTTCCAAATTCTTTCAATGATTTGTTTATTTACCAATTCATCTAACTCAGACTTGAATTGATTAAGAATATGACTATCAATGTTGTGATATTTCATAGCGGTATAATAAAGTTAGTTAGTTAATGTTCAAATATATTGAAGTTAAAGATTTGTTATAAATTTTTAACAATCTTAAGAGAAACAACCTATCATCCAATCAACCAATCAACCAATCACCCAATCAAACAATCATCCAATCAATCATTCATTCAACCAATCATCAAATCCTTATATCAAAATTTTTTCATTAATAAACAAGCAATAGAAGATTTGACACTGATAAATCTGATTTGATGAAAACCAGTTTATCAGTGTCGTATGAAAGAATTATGAAAAACTAACCAACTTTTTCACGCGTGGAAGGATCAATGTATTGTGCTTTAGCTAATAAATTATAAACTGCTGGGATAACAAAAAGAGTAAATATTGTTGAAATAAATAAACCACCAATAGCAACAATTCCAAGGGGCATACGAATTTCTTTTCCGGCATCACCAATACCAAGTGCAAGTGGAAGCATTCCTAATATTATCGCAATTGATGTCATTATTTGAGGTTTCAATTTAGTAGGACAAGCTTCGAGCAAAGCATCTTTGGGTAAATAACCTTTTTCTCTTCTTAATTGATTTGTGTAATCCAAAATCAAAATAGCATTATTAACAACAATTCCGATTAACATAATTATTGACATCAGAGAAGTTATTCCAAAATTTGTGTTGGTAATAAATAATGCTAATATCACACCGAGCAGACCAAGTAAAACAGTGACCATAATGATTATAGGTTGCCAGAAGCTTTCAAGAATTGCAGCAAGAAGCATATAAGTAAGAAGCACTGCCAGGAAAAATGCAAAAATCATATCTTTTATCATATCGTTCATCATTTTAACATTTCCACCCCACTTGAAAGCATAACCTGGAGGTAAATTAAATGTAGCCCATTTTTTCTCTATCTCACTTGTAACATTTCCAAGCGGAACATTTGGTGCAGGTGCTCCGGTAAACATTATAGAAGTGTATTTATCACGATGTAATATTTTTGTAAAACCAGTTGTAAACTTTACATCAGCAATTTGAGCTAATCTAAATGAACCAAATTGTGTTGCTATTGTAATATTTCCAATTTTTTCGGGAGAATTTACAGATTCATCATCAAGAGTTACTGTTATATCATATTCATCACCCATTTCTCTGTATTTAGTTGATTGAATACCTTCAATGGATGCTCTAACTGCAAAGGCTAAATCTGTAATAGTAAGTCCAACTTCTGTTAACTTTTCTCGACGAGGATAAATGGTTATTTCAGGTTTACCTGCTCTTGAGCTATTATCAAAGTTAATTAAACCTGGAATTGTTTTCATCTCTTTAACAACTTGCTCTTTAATTCTTTCAAGTTGATCCAAATCTTGTCCTAATAAGAAGAATTGAATTGGTGCTTCTTGTCCTCCCATTCTTGAGCCGTAATCAACTTTAACTTTAGCATTGGGTATTTCTGTAATTTCATTTCGAAAAATCTCAATCATATCAGAAATTTTTTTATCACGTTTATTAACATCAACTAATTGAACCATAATATTAGCCATATTAGCACCAACATCGAGGTCGCTGAGCTTTCCGAGGTTAGTTAAAATGTGTTTAACTTCTTTATGAGACTTGATTTTATTTTCAATATTTCTAACAACATCAGCTGTTTCATCAAGATTATAGCCTGCTGGTAATTCTACTGTAACACTTATTTTACCATCATCTGTATGTGGAATAAATTCAAATCCAATTTTAGGACCGAATATCATTGCTACTAATAAAAATAGAACAATTGCGCCTAAGAAAGTGATTAAACTTCTGAACTTTGTTGCAATTACTTTTTCAAGAAGATTTTTGTAAATCAAAGTTTGAGCAGCTTCAAATCTATCAAACCATTGAGCAAGTTTACCTTTGGTATGTTCTTTTGCTAAAACTAATGAAGCCATCATTGGAGTTAAAGTAAAAGACATAATTAAAGAAAAGATAGTTGCAAATACTGCAGCTAATGCAAGTTCTCTTAACCACAATCCAACCATTGACGACATATTAGCAATTGGTAGAAATACAACAATGTTAGTCAATGTAGAAGCTAAAACAGCAACCGTTACCTCTTTCGTCCCCAAATATGATGATTGCTTTATTGTATTGCCCATTGATTTGTATCTGAAGATATTTTCAAGCACAACGACTGAATTAGCAACTAAAACACCAACAGAAACTGATAAACCCATCAAAGTCATAATGTTCAAAGAGAGACCAAAAACTTGAAGCAATAGAAAAGTTGAAATGATCGAAGTCGGCATTGACATAGCAACTACAAGAGTTGAACGCCAGTCGTGAAGGAAAATTAACAAGATTAATCCAGTTAAAATTACACCGAGATATATGTTACTCATTGTATCATTAACACTACTTTTCACAAATTCAGAAGCATCGTTTACAATTTCAAGCCTTACACCTTCTGGTAATGATTGTTGAATCTCTGGCAAAGCAGCTCTGATTGCTTCTGCTACTTTAACGATATTTCCTTCCGTACTTTTTATAATACCAATTCTAACAACGTTCTCATTTCTTTTATTATTTTCATCAAAGAATGTTGCCCGCTGTCTTATATCTTTTCCACCGTCAATAACATCAGCAAATTGTCTTAATTTTTTAGGTCCAAAAGCTGTAGGTATTTCTAATTCTTTAATTGACTCTGGATTTTTGAATTGACCATCGACTCTTACAGTGTATTCCTGATTTCCAATTTGAAAATATCCGCCCGGAAGGTCAAGATTGTGAAGTCTTAAAATTTGGCTGAGTTGCGCTAATGAAATATTATTTTCAAAAACATCTTTATTCTTTAATTGAACTCTAATTTCTCTTTCTTGACCACCAGTCAATTGAACATTTGCAACACCATTGATTTGTGAGAATCTGTCTTTGAGTGTTTTATCAGCAATTTCATATAATTGTCTTGCATCAAGATTACCACTTAAGACCAAATCTACGACAGGAAATTGTCTAATATCGATTTTTTGTATGATTGGTTTTTTAGCATCAGTTGGTAGTAAATTAATAATTGCATCGACTTTGTCTTTAACTTCCTGATTGGCTACATCTACATCTTTACCAAGTTGAAATTCAATAATTACAATTGATGCACCATCTAACGAATAAGATTCAATTCTTTCAATTCGACTAATTGTAGATACTGCATCTTCTATTCTTTTTGTGATTAAAGTTTCTATCTCTTTAGGTCCAGCACCTGGATAAACTGTCTGAACAGTTACATAAGGAATTTCAACATCAGGTTGAAGATTTAAATTCAAGCCGAAGTAAGCAATCAGTCCAAATATTAAAAATACTGATAGTCCAACAGTAGTTAATACAGGGCGATTAATTGATATCTTTGCTAAAAACATTTTCTGCACCTATTGAATTATTTTAACATTAGTTCCATCATCTAATTGAGCAGAACCTTTGACTACAAGTTTATCACCTTCATTTAATCCACTTGTTACTTCATAATATAAACCACTTTCTCTACCATTAGTTATGTATCTTTTCTCTGCTTTATCATTTTTAACTACAAATACATAAAGACCTTTTTCATCTTTATTGACTAAATTTCTTGGAATGATGATAGCTTTAGGGTTTTCATAAGTTAAGATTTTAATCTCTGCGGTTAAACCACTTTTGAGAATTCCCTTTGGATTATCAAATTCAACTTCAACGAAAAATGCTTGCTTCATAGGATCAATAGCCATTGAAATTTCGACTATCCTACCAACAAAAGTCTCTCCGTTAAATTCAGTTATAACTTTCATTCCTTTTTTGAATTGATAAAGTTCTTTTTCTGAAACCCAAACTTTACTTCTCATTTTGTAAGTTTGAGAGATAGTAAACAAAGCTGCTTCACCTTTTACATTATCACCGGGATGAACTTTAATATCAACGATTGTTCCATCGAACGGTGCTTCAATAAATAACATTTGTCTTACTGATTCGTAATTTCTTTTAGCGACCAAATATTGAGCTTCGATTGCATCGAAATTAGCTTGCGATGTTTCGCCAGCCTGAAGAAGTGCTTTCATTCTTTCATAATTCTTTTTAAGATTTTCATAAGCTGCTTTTGCCTGTTCATATTGAGCTGCTGGATTGTAAGTATCAAACTCAACCACTACATCTTTTTCCTTTACATACGCACCGACAGGATAATTGATCTTTTCAATCTTACCACCAATCATTGCTCCTTTTGTTGCTTCTTTTGTTCCAGAAAGTTTTGAATAAAAGGTAACATACTGTTGAAATGGTTGATATTTAACTTCTTCAATTTTTACGGGGATTGCATCATTTTCGGTTAAATTTTCATTTTTAATTTCTTTTCCGCAATAGGTTAGAAGTAACGAAATCAATAATAATGATGAAATAACTATTTTGTTTTTCATAAAATTTTTTCTCCTGACTTAATCTTCTATTTTATAATAACTCAAGTATGATGGGTTAGTTTTACCTAATATTTGTTCAAGTTCAAACTTATTTATCATATAACTATGAATTGATTGAATATAGTTCGTTCTTGCTTGCTTTAATGCTAAATCTGCATTTTGAATTTCCAATTGACTTCCTGTCCCTTCTTTGTATCTGATTTTTGATATTTCATAGGCACGTTCTGCTACATTTACATTTTTACTCTGAACTTCGATTAAAGATTTTATTCTGTTTAATTCATTCAATTTGGAACGAACCTGAGTAACTAAAAAATTTTTATATTGATTCAACATCTCTTCTGTTTGCTTATATGTAATTGTTGCTTGTTCGACTCTATTTTTTGTTCTGTTTCCTTTCCAAAGATTGATTGATAAACCAACACCAACAGTCATTTGGGAGTAGGTTTGGAATTTCCATTGGTCAGATGAACCAGAGTAAGTATAATTTCCAAATGCATAAAGATTAGGCCAGTACTCAGAGATATCGAGTTGAATGAATTCTTTGTCAACTTGTTTTTTTAATTCTAAACTTTTAATTCCAAAATTTGATTGAAGTGCTTCTGTAATTAAATCTGATTCTGTTGGTAATTCTTCGGATTTATATTCGAATTCACCTACTATATCAATATCTTCTGTTTGAGGGAAACCTATTAAAAGTTTCAATCCATCCAAGGCATTCTTGAAATTATTTTTCATTTGAAGTAAAACAGGTCTAATGTTTTCTACAGCTACTTGAGCCTGTAATAAATCAAATTCTGATACTAATCCTTGCTTGAAAAGCGATTCTACATTTTTCAAATTTTCATTGGCATTTATAAAACTTGCTTCAGTAATCTCAGAAATCTTTTTAAGTAACAATGCTCCATAAAAAGCATTCTGAACAGACAATACGGTTTTTGAAATTTGATTGTTCAATTCTGCTTTTGATAGGTTATAATAAATCTGTGAGGCGCCAATTCCTCTAAAGACTGTTGAGCTAAAAAGAGTTTGAGTTACTTGAATTTGTGTTTGAAAATTGTTTGTCTGTGCGAATGATTGAAGTTTTGTTTCAATAGGAAGGAACTTTCTGTTATCTCGAGGAATAATATTTTCATCAAATAATATTGCATAAGTTGCATTTCTTAAAAGTGCTGCAAAATCAGGGAATGGCATTCGAGGTTTTTCTATAAAGTGTGAGAAGTTAGCAGAAAAATCTACAGTGGGTAAAGCATAACCAAAAGCTTCATCAACTGCTGCATCGGCTTTCTGAACATTCAATAATGCTACTTTGATATCTGTATTATTGTTTAATGCTAAGTTTATAGCATCATTGATTGTAATTGTTTTTTGCTGTGAAAAAATCTGAGATGATAAAATCAACACAACAATTAAAATTTTTTTACTCATCTTATTTTCCATAAAATTTGATTAAACATTTATTGAAATTCTAAAAATCAATTATAAAAGCAATAAGTTCAATTTTTTGACCAAACTATAAATAAAAACAATTTATCATTACAAATATAGACTGATTAATTAGGATATTATTTTAATTTTTTAGCAAACGGCTTATAGTTAGGATGAATGAAAATTATAAACTTACAAAAATTCATTATGGATAACTCATTAAAGACATTCTTTGAGAAATTTGGCTGTTAAACTTCTTTTGTTTTTAATGATCTGCTCTGGAGTTCCCTCAGCTACTATTTCACCGCCAAATTCACCACCTAACGGACCCAAATCTATAATCCAATCAGCAAGTTTGATCACATCCATATTATGTTCTATCACAACAACTGTATTTCCTTTATCAACGAGTTTATTTAAGACATTCATCAGGATATTCACATCTTCGAAATGTAAACCAGTAGTTGGTTCATCAAGGATATAAAGTGTTTTTCCAGTTGATACTTTACTTAATTCAGTTGCAAGTTTGACACGCTGAGCTTCACCGCCTGATAATGTTGTTGCTTGCTGACCAAGTCTTATGTAACCTAATCCAACTTCTTGAATAGCTTTTAACTTTCTTTTAATTCTTGGTAGTTCATCAAAAAATTCGAGAGCTTCATCAACTCGCATATCAAGAACATCTGCAATAGATTTTGTTTTATAAAGCACTTGAAGAGTTTCTCGATTATATCTTTTTCCGTGACACACATCGCAGGTAACATAAACATCTGGAAGAAAATTCATCTCGATTTTTTTTACACCATCACCACTACAAGATTCACATCTTCCACCTTCAACATTAAAACTGAATCTTCCAGGAGAGAATCCTCGCATTTTTGATTCAGGAAGTTGAGCAAATAAATCTCTTATCAATGTAAATACACCAGTATAAGTAGCAGGGTTTGATCGGGGAGTTCTCCCGATTGGTGATTGATCTATTTCAATAACTTTGTCTATAAATTCAAGTCCTTCAATTTTTTTGTATGGTAATGGTACTGTTCGTGAATTATAAAAATGATTCATCAAAATTTTTACTAAAGTTTCATTTATTAAACTAGATTTACCAGAGCCGCTAACTCCAGTTATCAGTGTCAAAGTGCCAAGTGGAATTTTTAAATTAATGTTCTTAAGATTATTGCCTGAAGCACCTGTAAGGATTAAAAAATTTCCATTACCCTTTCTTCTTGAAGATGGAATTGGAATTCTTTTTTTATCTTTAAGGTATTGAAGAGTGATGGAATCAATATTATTATTTGATTTTAACAGTTTAGAAGTTTCACCAGCCAAGCAAACTTTCCCACCTAATTCACCAGCTTTGGGGCCTAGATCAATTATATAGTCAGAATTTTCAATTGTTTCTCTATCGTGTTCAACAACAATTATTGTATTTCCCAGATCTCTTAAGTTTTTTAGTGAATTAATTAGTTTAATATTATCGCTTTGATGCAATCCGATCGATGGTTCATCTAAAACGTACAAAACACCAGATAGCTGTGAGCCAATTTGGGTGGCAAGCCTTATTCTTTGAGATTCACCCCCTGAAAGAGTTCTTGCTGAGCGATTTAAAGTGAGATAATCTAACCCAACATTTAGTAAAAAATTTAATCTTTCTTTAATTTCTTTTATAATAGGTTTTGCAATCAATTCTTCATTTCCTGAAAGTTTAAGATTCTCAAAAAACTCAAGGCACCTTTTTATTGAAAGATTTGAAATATCACTAATGTTTTTATCATCTATTTTCACAAAAAGAGATTCCTTTTTAAGTCTTCCGCCGTTGCATTGTTTACATACATTCGTACTCATAAAAGACTCAACCCATTCACGAATTTTATTAGAAGAGGTAGTCTTGTAGTAGTTTTCTAAGTAATTTATAAGCCCATTGAATTTATAATAATAAGTTGTTGATTTTCCATCACCGAGATGATACACGAAAGGAAGTTTTTCATCTGTTCCATAAAGCAAAACGTGTCGCTGAGTTTCATCGAATTCTGATAACTTCATATCAAAGTTGAAGGAGTAAATTTTTGCAACTGATTCAAGCTGATTGAAGAACCACATTTGTCGCGGCTTTCCTAAAGGTGCAATTCCGCCCTCATTAATTGATTTTGACCAATCCGGTATAATTAAATCAAGGCTTAATTCTTTTACTTCTCCTAAACCTTGACAATTTGAACAAGAGCCGTAAGGAGTGTTAAATGAAAAAGAGTTAGGAGCCAACTCTTGAAAACTTATTCCACAATCAATACAGGCTAATTCTCTATTAAATATAAAATTATTTTTCCCATCATCTACTATTAAAATCCCACTTCCATAACTCAAAGCTACATTTACTGATTGAGACAACCTGTTTCTTGATTTTTCTGATATCGTTATACTATCAACTAAAATTTCAATATTATGAATTTTGTATCTATCGACACTAAAGCCTTTATATAGCTCAAAGTAGTCTCCATCAACCCTAACTTTAATAAAACCATCAGACATTAATTCTTCAAATAATTCTCTGTAATGTCCTTTCCTACCTCTTACAATTGGTGCAAGAATTTTTATTTTTTTTGATGAATGCCTTTCTATAATAGAATCAATTATTTTTTCAGTTGATTGTTTTGATACTAACTTCCCACAATTATAACAATATTGTTTTCCTACTCTTGCAAAAAGTAATCTCAGATAGTCATATATCTCTGTAACCGTTCCAACGGTTGAACGGGGGTTCCCTGAGGTAGATTTTTGTTCAATTGAAATGGAAGGACTTAATCCATCAATCAAATCAACATCTGGTTTTTCTAATAAGTCCAAAAATTGTCTTGCATAAGCAGATAAAGATTCAATATATCTTCGTTGTCCTTCTGCATAAATTGTATCGAATGCAAGAGAAGATTTTCCTGAGCCAGATAAACCTGTGATTACTATAAAAGAATCTCTAGGTATCTCTAAATCGATATTTTTTAGATTATGTTCTCTTGCTCCTTTAATTACAATCTTATCTTTCTCTGGCATAAATAGACCTAAAAATTTAAGCCTTAATTTTAGTTAATCTATGAAACAAATTCAAATTTTAATGATTCTAAAATTTCAGTTAATTCAAATGAGACCAACAAACTCAAAGTAATTGTGAGTTCAACAATGTCAAGGAGGTTGAAAACTAAATTGTCTTTTAACATAAAATTTTAATTTTGGAAAATTATACACTTATAATTAAATTGTTAATAGATTTTTAGAGGTGAACTATGAAAAGATTTTTTATAATTCTTTCCCTTTTGATGGTATTCTTTGGAATATTCGGAACTTTCGCAACTTCCACAGTTTTTGCAAGAGAAGGTTCAAGTTTAATTTCATCTATTCAACAAGAAGTTAAGTCAAATTATTTATCAATAAAAGAACTTGAATTATTTACAGCAAAAGAAAATTTAAGCTTTACTGTTAGAAATGCAAACGGTATCCCAATTCCACAATATTTAGATTAAAAAATTCTATTCAATC
>JANWVQ010000112.1 GCA_025056745.1 Ignavibacterium sp. | reverse complement strand
CAAAATTACTTTTAAGATTTTTTTTCTCACAGACGCTCTAACCTCCGTTAGCTAACGGATGAGCTAAGAGCCCTAAAAACTAATAATAAAATTTTAAGAACTTTTTAATATACTTTCAAAACGTTTAACATCAACAAGCAGATGGATTAACTCAAAAACTTTTTTAATGAACAATTAATAAATTGAATTTTGTACCGAGGGCCGGACTCGAACCGGCACGGGCTTATAAAGCCCACAGGATTTTAAGTCCTGTGCGTCTACCACTTCCGCCACCCCGGCAAAACATTAAATTTGAGTTGCAAATATAAATATACACTTATTGCATTTCAAATTTTTAAGTAATCAAAGTTTCACTTTATTTTCAAATTTCCCCTTTTACCTTGTGATAAGCATTTTCTTGGTTTGAGTATAATCTCCAACTTTTAATTGATAAAAATATACACCACTTGGTAATGATGAATTTATATTGAATAATTTAGAATGATATCCTGACTCATAGAAACCTTCAACAATCGTTTCGACTTCTCTTCCTAATAAATCAAATAGCTTTATCGTATGCCATCCACTAATTGGAGATTGCCAACTAATTCTTGTGGATGAATTTAATGGATTTGGATAATTTTGTTGAAGGCTGAATTCTTTTGAACTTTTAATTTTAACTTCTAAAACTTTTGAATAAGTATAAGAACCATCTAAATCAATTTGCTTTAATCGATAATAAAGAGTATTACTTAGATTATGAGTAAAAGTATTCGAAAGATTATCGATGAAAAAATAATTATTTATTTCAGTAGTAGTTCCATTTCCCTCTACAAAACCAATTTTCTCCCAATTTAATTGGTAATTATTATTTTGACCTGTAATTTCTTGTATTGATTTCTGACTTCTCTCAATCTCAAATCCTAGATTATTAGTTTCTGTAATAGTAGTCCATTTCAAGTAAACTTTATTATCTGATAATAAAGCAGAAAAAGAACTTAATTCAACAGGAATGATCTGACTTGTAAAAAGATAATTACCAATGTTTGAATCCCAGTTAGTTACACCCAAATCCAGACTTATAGATTTTGCAGTTTCTATTAAAATTTGCATTCCAGATAAAGGAGGATTTGCAAAACTTATCCAGCCATTTTCAAGATCATAACAATATTGATTTTTAGGAAGAGTATCATTTCCCACGATTACTCTGTTAATAAATTGCAAATGCATATCTGATAAATAAAACAATTTCCGTATTCCATTTCCGATGAAAGTTTTTGTTATATTTTGCAAACCATCTTTATTCACATCACCGCAGAAAATTGCTTCAACTACGCTGTTAGTATTTGAAATATATTGTGGTAGAGTATTAAAATTGCCATTATTATTAAGATAAATTCTAATAGGACTCCACCAAGCCCCTGTTATAAGGTCAAGGTCATTGTCAAAATCTACATCAGCAAGTAAAATTCCCGAACCATATCCATTAAAATCAGAATTCCAAAAAGGAGTTGTATTTAACATTCCATTATTGTTCAAGTATATTTTGAATCTGCCGCTACCACCGAGTTGATTATTATCAGAAATTGCTAAATCTAAAAATCCATCTTTATTTACATCTCCAATGAACAAGGAATTTGCTTGCATACTTGCATCTGTTGACTGCCAAACAGGAGTAGTGGTTATATTACCATTATTATTTCTGAAAACATAGTTTGGAAAACCTTCATTACCAAAGACCAAATCCAAATCCCCATCATTATCCATATCAAACCAATTAACATCATAACTATAAAAAGATGCTGTACTTTTCCACGAAGGTAAATTCTCTAATGTTCCACCAATATTTAAATAAATTCTTTGTTGTTCCGGATAATTATAATATGATTCTCCGCAAGCTACAGCAAGGTCTAATCTCCCATCTCCATTAGCATCACCGAAAGCACAACTAAACGAATAAAAATTATCTGATGAAGTCCAACTCGGATTAGAAGAGAGGGTTCCGTTATTATTAAGATAAAGTTTTACTTTACCTCTTGAGCTGAAACCGTTTGCTCCAAGATAAACTGAGACAGCAACATCTGGATAACCATCTCCATTAACGTCACCAACATCGAGATGACCGTGATAATCAATATCAGTTGATTGCCAGTTTGGAGTTGTAGGAAAAGTTCCAGTTCCTGTGTTATAATAAACTGCAACTCGCTGCCGAGCCATATCATTACCGTTTGCTACGACATAATCCAACCACCCATCTTGATTTATATCAGCAAACATACCTCCAGTTGTTCTCGATGTTACATCGGTTGAAATCCAGTTTGGAGTTAGATTGTAGGGAACTTGTGGATAAGTGAATGAAAATTGTAAAAGAATCAAAATGTAAAGAAATAAATTTTTCATAAAGTCACCATCAGTAAATTTTATTAAAAAAGATTAAGAGAATAATTAGGAAAAAGAATAAGAATTGTAAGGATAATAATATTGAGTTTAAGTGAAACATTAAAAGAAAGAGATTTATTGATAAATTAAATTTATTTTATTATTGTAGTGCCCGAAAGGGGACTCGAACCCCTACGAGATTGCTCTCACTAGCTCCTGAAACTAGCGCGTCTACCAGTTCCGCCATCCGGGCATTTTTCAAGTAAATATATTAAAGAACAGATTTCTTATTGCAAAATTAGTTTTGTTTAAAAATTTCTTGAATAGATTTCTTTATTGCTTCCAACCACTTTCTCCCCTTCTTCCTTCACGAATTATTTTTCCACCTGAATGAATATCACAAGAAAGCGGGAGTTTTTTCCTGTTTACTATATCTGTGTATGTTGTAGGACAGTTTTCAGTTGCTAATCTTGCATCACCAATGTCCATTGATTCTTTACAAAA
>JANWVQ010000035.1 GCA_025056745.1 Ignavibacterium sp. | reverse complement strand
ACAATAACTTTTCAAAATCTCTTTATTTTGTTTATTAAGTCTTTGATAGGTGCTTTGGCTTTTTTATGTGTGATGAGTGCTCTTAAAAATTTACAAATTAGCAATGCTCTTCCTTTACTTGCTTTAACTCCGGGTTTTGTTGCAGTCTTTGCCTTTATTTTCCTTGGTGAAAAACTAAAATACTTAGAGACAATTGGATTGATTTCTTTAATAGTCGGGACTTACATTCTTGAAAGCAAATCACTGAAAGAAGTTTTGATTCCATTTAGTGTTTTTATAAAATCAAAATATCATCAGTTCATTCTTGCTGCATTGTTGTTATTTACTGCATCGTCAATAATGGACAAACTGTTGTTGATTAAATTAAATTTAACTCCGGTTTCACTTACGGCATTTCAACACATTTTCTTTGTAATAATATTTGGGATAATTTTAATTATAACAAAAACTGATTTGACAAAACAAAACTTTGAGTTGATAAAAAATAACTTTGGATGGATAGCTTTGATCTCTGTATTAACAATAGGATACCGATTTAGTCAGGTGTGGGCTGTTAGTTTAGCATCTGTTGCATTAGTATTAGCTGTTAAAAGAACTTCCGTTTTATGGGCTACAATCATTGGTGGAAAGATATTTAAAGACACAAACTTATTGAAGAAAATAATTGCAGTAATTTTTATTCTACTCGGAGCAGTTCTGATTTTGAGGGATTAGAGAAAGTATTTAATTAATTTTATGGCAGAATGAATTCTGTATAAATGATAAAGAAAATAAATTAAACAACTAACAAAAATCACAGATTAATACAGATTTCTTAAATTTTAATAATGGAATAATCTTTAGAATTTATCGAATAATTCCCCAAAAGTTATTTAATGCTAGAGCTTATCAAGCTTGGTTAATTAATAAAAACGTATATATGTTATTCTATACATAATTCTTTCAGTCCTGCTATACTTTAAAACCAATTATATTTGCACATAATATTTTTTAATTTTAACAAGGGGCTGTTTTCTTTGTTTTTTAAGCTATTCAAAGATAATTTCACAGAATTATTTTTATGATTTCTGACAATATTAAAAGACTTCAGGAACAAATTAACAAAACTTGCGAGGAATGTGGTCGGTCTTCAAATGATTTAACATTAGTAGCTGTTTCTAAATTTTTTGGCATTGAATCTATTCAGCAGGCAAAAGAATCTGGGATAAATAATTTTGGCGAAAATCGTGCTCAAGAATTGGCATTAAAGTTTGAAAAAATTGGTGATTCTGTAATTTGGCATTTTATAGGTACATTGCAAAAAAACAAAGTTAAATATGCAGTTCGATGTGCTAAGTTTATTCATTCAATAGATAGTTTGGATTTACTTTTAGAAGTGAATAAAAAAGCTGAATCAATTGGAAAAATTCAAAAAGTACTTTTTGAAGTTAAAACCTCTTATGAGGATACAAAATCAGGTATTGAATCAGAAGAAGAAGTATTCAGATTAGCAGAGGAATCAAAAAAACTAAATAACATTGAAGTGATTGGTTTGATGACAATATCACCTTTGACCGAAGATGAGAAATTAATCAGGAAAAGTTTCAGCTATTTGAGAAACTTAAGAGAAAAACTCATCAAATCAGGATACACTTTTAGAGAACTTTCAATGGGTATGACAAGTGATTTTAAGATTGCAATAGAAGAAGGTAGCACTATTTTAAGAATAGGTTCAGCAATTTTTGGTCAAAGAGACTATAAAAAAGATTGGAGACAAATTTGAAATTATCACCAAACTCTATTCGAAACCAAGTTTTTACAAAAAGAATTCTTGGATTAAATCCTGAGGAAGTTAAAACTTTTTTAAATCGTTTGGCAGATGATTTAGAAGTTCTATTAAAAGAACATAACGAGCAAAAAGAAAAAATAAAAGAATTAACAGAACAAATCGAATCATACAAACAGATTGAAAGTAACTTACAACAAACACTCCTGAAAGCTCAAGAAAATTCAAGTAAATCTATTGAGTCAACTCGTAAGCAAACTCAATTGATGTTGATGGAAGCTGAAATAAAAGCCAATCAAATAATTGAGCAAGCAAAAGAACAAGCTAAAAAATTAAATGAAGCGATTTTGAATTTACAAGAAGAAAAAAATTTTATGATAGCTAAACTCGAAGCAGTTATTACAACTCAAGTAAGGCTTTTAGATCCAAATTTTAATTTTGATACAAATAAATCTTTTGAAGAAAATCTAAAAAACGTTAATTACTTAAATATAGATATCGATAAAATAGTTGAGTCATTAAAAGATGAGTAGTTTAATCCAAAGAATAAAAGAATCTTTAGAACTTATTAACACTTACACCAAAGAACAATATCCAATCGGAATAATTTTAGGAACAGGTCTGGGTGGCTTAGTAAAAGAAATTGAAATTGAACATCAAATTGAATATGAAAAAATTCCTCATTTCCCGATTTCTACTGTTGAATCACATCACGGTAGATTGATATTCGGTAAAATTTCTGGAAAAAAGGTTGTTGTAATGCAAGGTCGTTTTCATTACTATGAAGGATACTCAATGCAGGAAGTTACTTATCCGATTAGAGTTATGAAATTTCTTGGAGTTAAAACTTTACTCGTTTCCAATGCTTGTGGTTGTATGAATAGAGATTATCGAAAAGGTGATTTGATGATAATAGAAGATCATATAAACCTTCTTGGAGATAATCCCTTGATTGGAAAAAATGAAGATGAACTTGGACCTCGTTTCCCGGATATGAGTGAGCCTTATTCAAAAGAACTTATAAGTTTAGCTGAACAAATAGCTAAAGAAAAAAATATTAAAGTTCATAAAGGTGTTTATGTCGCAGTATCAGGACCAAATTTAGAAACAAAAGCAGAATATAAATTCCTCTCCCAAATTGGAGCTGATGTGGTTGGAATGTCAACTGTGCCTGAAAATATCGTTGCTAATCATATGGGAATTAAAGTTTTTGGAATGAGCATAATTACTGACGAATGTTTTCCTGAAAATCTAAAACCTGTTGTTCTTGAAGAAATAATTGAAGCAGCTAATAAAGCTGAGCCAAAAATGACATTAATTTTCAAAGAATTAATTGCGAGACTACCAGATTGATTGATGTAAAAAAACATTTATTAGATTACTTCGGAGCTTTATTAATAGCATTGATGATGTATGCATCAAATTTCATCGGAATTGATCTATTCAACTTTGGCTCACACAATTTTACAGTATGGTTCGTTCTATCAGTTTTTTGTTTTGCAAGTGGTTGGTTTTTATCAAGACAAGCTGGTTGGCAATATGGAGGTAAAATTCTTTTTGCAGTAATTGTTGCAACATTAGTTCTTAGTCTTTTTACAATAACTTTTTTCAATGAATATTTTGGAACTGATAAGATATCTGTTGAGAATATTATTCTTTATAGCTTAAGAAATATTACTCTTGGTGCTATGGGATTTTTTGGAATGGCAATTCAATTTATTCTCCAAGGAAAGAGAGAAATTTTGATTCTCCAAGAGAAAATAAAAATGATGGAAGAGGCAAAATTAGATTACGATCTTAAGGGTTCATTAATTATTAAAGAAGCAGAACTAAAAGCAAAAGAAATTATTTCTAACGCTGAGTTAGAGGCTGAAAAAATTAATATTACTAAACAAAAAACAGAAGATGAATTGAAACAATTAATTAAAAGTGAAATTGAATTATTAAAAAAATATAAGGAATTATAGTCATTTATGTTTAAGCAGAATTTAGAGAAACTTAGCTTCCCACAAATTGAAAAAGAAATATTAGAGTTTTGGAAACAAAATAAAATTTTTGAAAAAAGTATCACCTCCAGAGATGAAAACAAATCTTTTACTTTCTATGAAGGTCCGCCAACTGCAAATGGAAAACCTGGAATTCATCACGTGATGGCAAGAACATTAAAGGATTTAGTTTGTCGTTACAAAACTTTAAAAGGATACAGGGTTGAAAGAAAAGCAGGCTGGGATACTCACGGTTTACCTGTAGAAATAGAAGTTGAAAAAACTTTAGGAATAAAACATAAAAGCGAAGTAATTGAATATGGTATAGAAAACTACAATCAAAAGTGTAAAGAATCAGTTTTTACCTACCTTGATCTTTGGGAAAAGATGACTGAGCGAATGGGCTATTGGATAGATTTAAAGTCTGCTTACATCACCCTTGATAACAATTATATCGAATCCGTTTGGTGGTCTCTTAAGAATCTTTTCGATAGAGGATTGATTTATCGTGATTATAAAATTGTTCCTCAAGATCCAAAATCAGAAACAGTCCTCTCCTCACACGAACTTGCTTTAGGTTATAGAGAAACAAAAGATCCTTCTGTTTATGTATTATTTCAAAGAGAAGATGCTGATGAATATTTCCTCGTTTGGACTACAACTCCTTGGACTTTAATATCAAACGTTGCTCTTGCGGTTGGCCCTGAAATCGATTACGTGAAAATAAAAACTGAAGGAAAAGTAATTATTCTTGCAAAAGAAAGACTTTCAGTAATTGATGAGAGTTATGAAATACTTGAAGAGATGAAAGGAAAAGATTTGGTCGGAATTAATTATGTCCAATTGTTTGATTACTGTCAAGTTGATAAAAAAGCTTTTTACGTAATAGAAGGAGATTTTGTAAGTACTGAAGATGGTTCTGGTATAGTTCATATTGCTCCTGCTTTCGGTGCTGATGATTACGAAGTTTCTAAAAAATATAATTTACCTCTACTTCAACCTGTCACAAGATCAGGATTATTCACAAATGAAGTAACTGACTTTGCTGGTCAATTTGTGAAAGATGCTGATAATGGTATCATAATGAAATTAAAACACGAAAATAAACTCTATAAAAAAGAAACAATTATACACACATATCCATTTAGTTGGCGTCATCAGGATGTACCGGTTATTTATTATGCTAGAGAATCCTGGTTTATCAGAACAACACAATTTGCTGACAGGATGGTTGAACTTAATAAAACTATTAATTGGTACCCACCTGAAGTAGGTTCTGGTAGATTTGGAAATTGGTTAGAAGAAAATAAAGATTGGGCTCTTTCTCGAGATAGATTTTGGGCAACTCCTCTTCCAATTTGGATCTCTGATGACGGTGATATGTTCGCAATTGGAAGTATCGAAGAATTAAAGCAAGGATTTATCGAAGAAGAAGGAAAAAGAATTCCTGTATCCGAAATCGAAAAAATAGATTTACATAAACATTTTGTTGATAAAGTTTTTTTTGAAAGAAACGGTAAGATTTATAAAAGAACCCCTGAAGTAATTGATGTATGGTATGACTCCGGTGCAATGCCATTTGCTCAGTATCATTATCCATTTGAGAACAAAGAATTATTCGAGAAAAAATTCTTCCCGGCAGATTTTATTAGTGAAGGTATTGATCAAACTCGTGGTTGGTTTTATACTTTGCACGCTATTTCAACTATGTTATTTGATAACGTCGCTTACAAGAATGTCTTGGTGAATGAACTAATTCTTGATAAAAAAGGAAATAAGATGTCCAAATCAAAAGGAAATACTGTAGATCCTTTTGATTTGTTCGATAAATATGGTGCTGATGCAACTCGTTGGTATTTAATTACAAATAGCCCACCTTGGCGTCCAACACTTTTCGATGAAGATGCTTTAGCAGAAACTCAGAGAAAGTTTTTTGGTACTTTAGTTAATACATATTCATTCTTCGCTCTTTATGCGAACATAGATAAATTCAAATTTGAAGAAGAATTAGTCCCTTATGAAGAAAGAATAGAAATTGATCGTTGGATAATTTCTAAATTAAATGCTTTGATAGAAGAATACGAAAAAGAAATGGAGGAATATGATATAACAAAGGCTGCCCGAGCAGTTTCAGATTTTACAATTGATCAGCTCTCTAATTGGTATGTAAGAAGAAGCAGAAGAAGATTCTGGAAATCCGAAATGAATCGTGAAAAACTTTCGGCTTATCAAACTTTGTATGAGTGTTTAATTACAGTTGCAAAATTAACTTCTCCATTCGCTCCTTTTATAGCTGAAGAAATCTATAGAAATCTTAACACGATTACAAATAAAGAACAATTCGAATCTGTTCATTTGTCAGAATTCCCAAAACAAACTTATCGTGAACTTGAACTTGAACACAAAATGGATATCGCTCAAAAAGTTGTTTACTTAACAAGAGCGATCCGAGCTAAGAACAACCTTAAAGTTCGTCAACCCTTGAAGAGAATGATGGTTGTTGTTGAAAAAGAAAATAGAGATGCTCTTGACAAAATGAAAGATGTTATTCTTGATGAAGTTAATATCAAGGAACTTGTAATTTTAGATGATGACTCTGAAATTGTAAACAAAACTTGTAAAGCAAACTTCAAATCAATCGGACCTAAATTCGGGAAGAAAGTAAAATTAGTAGCTGAGGAAATTAAAAACTTTAATAAAGAGCAGATCAAGCTTCTTGAAGCTGGTTCAACAATTGAACTTAGCATTGATGGCGAAACAATTCAAATTAATCGTGATGATGTTGAAATTATCAGTCACGAAATTAAAGGATGGTTCGTTGAAACTGAATCAGGAATTACTGTTGCTGTTGATACAGAACTAAATGAAGATTTGATCGACGAAGGCTTGGCAAGAGAATTTGTCAATAGAGTACAAAATATGAGAAAAGATGCGGGTTTTGATGTAACAGATAAAATTTTTATAAACTTTTATGCTCCAAATGATTTTATTAGAGCAATCAATAAATTTTCTGATTATATTTCGAATGAAACTTTAGCAGAAAAATTAACTTATGATAACCAATTGCTAAATGCTTACGAGCAGAATTGGCAGATTAGTGGAATAGATATTAAAATTCAAATTATTAAAGTTTAATTAATTCAAGGAGAATAAAATGGCTAAGAAAACTGAAAAGAAAACTGCAAAAAAAGTTGATAAAAAAACTAAAGCAACAAGTAAAAAAAAGTTAGAAAAACCCAAAACAAGTAAAACATCTGCTAAAAAATCTGCACCTAAGAAAACTGAAACAAAGAAGAAATCAACTCTGAAAGAAGTTAAAAAAGTTCAGCCCAAAAAGAAAGAAATAAAAACCAAGAAAACAAAGGTTGAAAAAACAAAAAAAGAATCTGTAGCAAAGGAAAAGAAAATTCAACAAACTACTCAAAAAATTAAAGAAGAGAATATTATTCAAAATCAACCTATAGAAACAGTAAATGTTGAAGGTGAAATTGATCCTCAGGTTTTAGCAGAGATGGAGGCAGCTCGAAGAAGGGCTGAAGCATTAAAGAAAATTAAAAAATATAGCAAGAAGGAACTTGAGCATTTCAAGAGTATCATTATTGAGAAACAAAATGAGATTATTGAACAACTTCAGGTTTTAAGAGAGCAAATGTTAGACCCTGCAACTGGCGAATACATCAACGAAAATTCTCCGTATTCTCTTCATATGGCAGAGCAGGGAACTGATGCAATGGAAAGAGAAAAAGTCTTTTTGTATGCTCAGAGGGAAACAAAGTTTTTAACTTATCTTGAAGAAGCTCTCAAAAGAATAGAAGAGGGAACTTATGGAATCTGTATCGCTTGTATTGAAGAACCTCAATATTTGTGTCCAACTTGTCCATTAATACCTAAGGAAAGACTCGAAGCTGTGCCTCATACACAACTTTGTTTACCTATGAAACAAAGACAGGAGAAAAAGTAAAAATTATTTAGCACGGAGAATTTTTGAGAGTTATATATATAACGTTAGCTATTGTAATCATTGATCAAATATCAAAACTTTTAGTTAAAGGCTTCGCAATTCCTTTCTTAAATTTTAATTACGATGGAATGTATTACGGACAAAGCATTCCAATAATTGGCGATTTCTTTAGATTGACGTATATTGAAAATCCTGGAATGGCTTTCGGTTTTGATCCGGGGGAAAACTTTAAACTTGCTATTTCACTTTTTTCTTTGATTGCCAGTATTGGATTAGCTTTTTATTTATACTTGATTCGGGAGAAAAGTTTTAGTTTAAGGTTATCAATTGCTTTTATCCTCGGTGGTGCAATTGGCAATCTGATCGATAGAACTTTTTACGGAGTTTTATTCGGATACGCACCTCTCTTCTACGGTAAAGTTGTAGATTTTTTTGATTTTGATTTTTTCAACTTTACGATCTTCGGTGTTAGTTATGACAGATGGCCAATATTTAATATTGCAGATGCATCAGTGACCATAGGTGTTATAATTCTTATCTTGTTCTATAAAAATGAAGACAAAGAAGAATCTGAAAAAATTGAAAGCGAGAAAAAAATAGATTCAGAATCAGAAACATCCGAAAACTTCATCTCTAATGAATCTTCCCAAGCTGAATTAGAAAATATTTCAAAAGACTCTGATGAGCAAAATAATTACGGAGAAGATACATCATCTAAAAGTTCCTGAGTCCAAAAAACCTGAGCGACTTGATGTTTTTCTTACAAATCATATTGAGAACGTAACCAGAACAAAAATTCAAGAAGCAATAAAAGCTGGCTTTGTTACGGTCAATAATAAACCAACAAAGCCTAATTACATTGTAAAACCACAAGATGAAATAATTGTTATACAACCCATCGCTCCACGCCCCGAGACAGTTGAGCCTGAAAATATTCCATTAAACATTATTTATGAAGATGATTTTTTACTCGTTGTAAATAAACCAGCTGGAATGGTAGCTCATCCTGCCTATGCTAACTATACCGGTACGTTAGTTAATGCTTTACTTCATCATACAAAAAAGCTTAGTCAGGTAAATGATAAATTCAGAATTGGTATTGTACATAGAATTGATAAAGACACTTCTGGACTTTTGCTCGTTGCTAAAGATGATTATACACATTCGAAGTTAGCTGAGCAATTTGCAAAGCATACAATTGAAAGAGAATATCAGGCTGTTTGTTGGGGAAAATTTAAAGAGCCTAAAGGAGAGATAATTACCAAAATTACGAGAAGTAAATCTGATAGAAAAAAATTTACAATTAGTACTAATGAAGGTAAAGAAGCAATAACTTTTTATGAGGTCTTAGAAGAGTTTGAATTTGCTACTTTATTAAAACTTAAATTAAAAACTGGCAGAACACATCAGATTCGTGTGCATTTATCTGGTATTGGTAAACCTGTATTTGGCGACAGAACTTACGGAGGGGACAAAATTGTATTTGGTAGTGAACTGCCTCAGATGAAAGCAAGGATAAATAATTTGCTCAAAATAATGCAAAGACAAGCGTTACACGCGAAAACTATAGGCTTTTTACATCCAATTAAAAATGAGTTTTTGAAGTTTGATTCAGAGCTCCCTGAGGATTTCCAAGATTTATTAAACCATTTAAGAAAGCAAAATTAAATTTCTATTTTTTAGAGTGATAATCAATAATTTTATTATTTTTTCACAGTTTTTTATATAAGTTTAATTCTATCTGAAATTTATTAGATTTTTTTCGATAATTAAAAATAATATTAAAAATTATCCTGTATTAGTTTGGACATTAATTAAATGTTTATAATAGTTGATTTATTATATAATCTTTTTGCATTATTATCACTTAGTGTTGTATCAAATTTTATCGATCAAAAATTTCACAGGAAGACTCTTACTGGTAAAATACTTCAAGGAATCTTATTTGCCTCCATTTCAATAATTGGTATGATGAATCCCTATAAATTTTCTGAAGGGATTATATTCGATGGCCGTTCAATAGTTATTAGTCTTGCATCTTTAATTTTTGGACCCTTCGTTGGAATTATTACAACATTAGCTTCACTTTTATATAGATTGTATCTCGGTGGAGCCGGGATGATAATGGGTTTTGCTGTAATTATATCGTCTTTTCTTTTAGGTATCTTATTTCATAATCTCAACAATAGAAAGAAATTTGAATTTACTAATCTTAACATTTATATATTTGGCTTCATTGTTACTTCATCAATGATTTTTTGTAGTGTCTTATTACCAAGTCATTTGATACTAAGTTTTATTAAAAAGATTGGACCAACAGTGATAATATTCTATCCGATTATTACTGTTGGAATTGGAAAAATAATATTGAATCAATTAAACTTTAATGACTCATTAAAAGCAATAAGCGAAAGTGAATCTGTTTTTAAAACCACTTATTACAGCATTGGAGATGCAGTAATAACAACAGACAAAAAAGGTAACGTTTTAAGAATGAACTCTGAAGCTGAAAGATTAACCGGTTGGCAAGAAGAACATTCAATTGGTAAACCTTTAGAAGAAATTTTTATAATAAGAAGTGAAACAACCGGAAAAATGTTGGAAAATCCAGTAAAAAAAGTTTTTCAAGAAAGGGAAGTTACTAATCTATCTGATGATGCAATTTTAATAAATAAAAATGGGAAAGAATTTCCAATTACAGATACTGCCGCACCAATTTTGTTAAATAATGAAATAATAGGTGCTGTCCTAGTTTTTAGAGACCAGTCAGAAGAAAGGAAAAAGGTTAAAGAACTTGAAAACAAAGAAAAATTCCATAGCTTTCTAATTTCAAACTTGCCTGGATTTGTTTATCAATGCGCTTATGATAAAAACTGGACGATGTACTATATCAGTCAGGGTTGTCAAGAAATTACTGGTTACTCACCTGAAGAATTCCTCTCTGATAATCCTGTATTTAATGATATCATCGATCCAAACTATCATCAAATTCTTTATAATGAATGGGAAAGAGTCCTAAAAAATAAATCTGTTTTTGAATATACTTACCCAATAATAACAAAATCAGGAGAGATTAAATGGGTTTGGGAAAGAGGGCGTGGTGTATTCTCTAACTCAGGAGAAATCTTATATCTGGAAGGATTTATTACTGATATTACAGAAAAAAAGAATTATCAAATTCAACTTGAAGAAAATGAAAATAAACTAAGAATAATATCAAATCTTATTAGTGATTATTTATTCTCCACTGTAATTGACAGCCAAGGCAAGACAGAACTTACTTGGGTTACAGGTGCTTTTGAAGAAATAACCGGTTATACTTTCGACGAATTTTTGAAAATTGGAGGTTGGCAAGCAACCCTTCATCCAGATGATGTTGAAAAAGATAAAGAAAACCTCAATAAATTGTTAAATAACCAAGATATTGTCGAAGATATTAGAACTTTTCACAAAAGTGGCAGAATAGTCTGGAATAGAGTTTATGCTCATCCTATATGGGATGATAAAGAAAAAAGAGTAGTTAGTATTGTTGGTGCAGTTCAAGATATTACTCAACAAAAGAAATCTGAATTGATTTCAAAGATCGAAATAAAGGTTTCTGAAGCAGTCTTAAATTATAAGTCAGAAAAAGAGCTATTCGAACTAATCAGAGAATTACTTGCTCAAATTGTGGATGTGAAGAATTTTTATATAGCATTTTATAATAAAGATACTGGACTTTTGCGCTCAATTGTTGAATCTGATGAAAAAGATGAAATTCCTGTTTGGAAAGCCAAAGGTTCAATTACAGGTTATCTGATTGAACAAGGAAGAACATTAAATCTAAAAAAAGAAGATATTCTAGAATTAGTTGAAAGTAATAAAACTGGATTGATTGGTTCTTTACCAGAGCAATGGCTTGGAGTCCCTCTCTCAATTCGAAATGAGATTGTTGGAGCAGTAGTAATTCAAGATTACTCGAATCCAAATGCTTATGATGAACAGATAATTAGGATTATGGAAAACATTGCCAGTTCATTAAGTCTTTTCTTGGAACGAAAAAATAAAGAAGAACTTCTTCAGGAGAGTGAGGAAAGATTTAGAAATCTATTTGAAAGTCAGGAAGCTATATTGTTATTGATGGATGCAGAAAGTGGAATGATCATAGATGCAAATAAATCTGCTCAGGCCTTCTACTTATATACATTGGAAGAGTTAAAAGAGAAAACAATATTTGATATTGACGTTGCACCAGTTGATGTAATTAAAAATTCAATGATAAAGATTTACAAAAAATCTCAAAGTAAATTTGAATCAAAACATAGATTAGCAAATGGCGAAATTAGAGACGTAGAGATATATACTTCTTTGATAACAATTAGAAATCATAAATTTTTCTATTCAATAATCTTTGATATTACAGAAAAGAAAAAAGCTGAAAAAGAAATACAACTACTAAAAACAGCTATCCTACAAAATCCCGCTATAATTATAATCACAAATACAAATGGTGAAATTGAATTCGTAAATCCAAAATTTACGGAAGTAACTCAATACTCTCTTGAAGAAGTTAGAGGCAAAAATCCGAAAATTTTAAAATCAGATTTTCATCCCGAAGAATTTTACTCTGAATTATGGCGAAAAATAAAAGCTGGTGAAACCTGGCAAGGTGAAATACTAAATAAGAAAAAAGATAATACCTTATTTTGGGTTGAAACAATAATCTCTCCAATTATTGATAGTACGGGAAGGATTACTCATTTTGTTGCTGTTCAGGAAGATGTTACTGAACGAAAGAAAATATTAGAAAATTTAATCAAGTCAGAAGAAGAATTTAGATCTATTTGGGAAAACTCAGTAGATGCAATGAGATTAGTTGATGAAAAGGGTATTATTGTTAATGTAAACAATGCCTTTTGCTCTCTTTTCAAAATGAATAAAAATCAACTTATTGGAAAACCGTTCAACGTTGCTTATGTTATTCGAGATGATGATAAATCCCTTAATACCTTTATTAAAAGATTTAAACTTAGAACTATTCGCCCCAAATTTGAAACAGATATCTTACTTCACGATGGAAATCTGATTTGGGTTGAACTTACTAATGCATTTATTGAAATAGAAAATTCTCCAACTTTATTGTTAAGTATTTTCAGAGATATAACTTCATACAAAAATCTTATTAAAGAAACAATGGAGGCTAAAGAAAAAGCAGAGGAGATGAACAGAGTTAAATCTTACTTCTTTGCTAATATGAGTCACGAGCTTCGAACCCCATTGGTTGGAATACTTGGTTTTGCAGATATCCTTCGTGAAGAACTTGAGGACAGACCAGACTTGTGTCAAATGGCTGAAATGATAACAAAATCTGGTCAAAGATTAAGTGAGACTTTGAACTTAATATTAAGTCTTTCGAAACTTGAAGCTGGTAAAATTGAAGTTAAAATTGTTGAAGATAATATTATCCCTCACATTATTTCAGTCTTTAATCTTTTTGAATCTGTTGCCAAGAAAAAAAATCTGGATTATATACTTGACATTCCAAATGAAGAAGTTATTTGTAGATTCGATAAAAATTTGATAGAGAATGTTCTTAATAATCTTATTAACAACGCTATTAAATTCACTGCTAAAGGAAGCGTAAAAATAAGATTAGAAAAAACCGGCAATTCCGCAAAAATTCTAGTAATAGACACTGGCATCGGTATTCCAAAAGAAAATCAAGCTGTTATATGGGAAGAATTCAGGCAAGTTAGTGAAGGCTTGAATAGAAGTTTTGAAGGCACAGGCCTTGGATTAACAATAGTAAAAAGATTTACAACATTGATGGGCGGAAAAGTTTATTTAGAAAGTGAAAAAGATAAAGGAAGTACCTTCATTGTCGAATTGCCTTTGGTTGATAAAAATTTGGAAAAGCAAATGGTTGAAATCTCTAAAAACAGAGATTCAATAAATAATGGAACTTCTAATAAAAATTATGATCTGCTTTATGTTGAAGATGATCAATCATCTATTGATATTGTAAGTTTAATGCTGAAGAATGAATATAATTTTGATATAGCCCGAACTCCAGAGGAAGCTCTTAACAAAGTAAAAAGAAATAATTATAAAGCCTTACTTCTTGATATAAACTTAACAACAGATATTGATGGAGTACAATTATGCTCAATGATAAGAAAGATTAATGGTTATGAAAATATTCCAATTGCTGCGGTAACGGCTTATTCATTAGAAAAGGATAAGAACAATTTTCTGTCCAATGGAATGACACACTACTTACAAAAACCATTTTCAAAAATTGAATTGCTTAATCTTATAAAAGATATGTTAAGTAAATAACTCGAGTAATTAACAATCTTATTAATGAAAAGAGAAAATTTCATCAAATCAGTTTTACTTGCCACTGCTTCTACGTTAATTCCTTTCGAGAAAATTATTCCAAATAATTCAAACAATTCATCGAATATCGATTTATTCGGCAAAAAAATTATTAAACCTAAAAAACTCAAAAAAGGAGATACAGTAGCCTTAGTTGCGCCTGGTAGTTATATATCTAAAGAAGAGTTGGAAGAATCAATTAAAAAAATAAATGCACTTGGATTTAATACAGTCTACTCAGATAAAATTCTGAATCAAACTGGTTATTTAGCAGGAGATGATCTTTCACGTGCAGAGGATTTAATGGAGAAATTTGAAGATAAAAATATTGACGGAATAATTTGTGTGAGAGGTGGATATGGTTGTGTTAGAATTTTACCATTTCTTGATTATAAAATAATAAGAAAAAATCCTAAAGTTCTAGTAGGTTATAGTGATGTGACAGCTTTAATGTTTGGTATTTTTAAGAATTCTAAGCTAATCACTTTTCACGGTCCTGTTGCAATCTCCACTTTCAATGATTTTTCTATTAGAAATTTTAATTCTGTTTTGACTGAAAATGAATATCCAAAAAAATTTACAAATGCAACAGAAGACCTAGATGAAAATCCCTATGGAGTAACAACAATAGTAAAAGGAAAAGCAAAAGGAAAACTCATAGGTGGTAATTTGTCAATTATGGTTTCATTAATCGGGACAGATTATGATGTTTCTTACGATGATGCAATAGTTTTTATTGAAGAAGTTAGTGAAGAACCCTATAGAATTGATAGAATGCTTACTCAACTTATTCAGGCAAAAAAGTTTGATAATGCAGCTGGTATAATGATGGGAATTTTTAGAAAATGTGAACCTAAAACAGAAGAGCCTTCCTTTTCTAAATCTTTTACTTTGATGGAAGTAATACAAGATAGATTATCAAATCTTAAAATACCTGTTATTTATGGAATGTCGTTCGGACATATCAAAAATAAATTCACCATTCCTTTCGGTGCTAATGCCATCCTTGATACAGAAGAACAAACTTTTGTCTTAGAAGAATCACCAGTTATCTGATATATTTGATTAAACTAATTAAATTAATTTTCCCATTAAGAGGTTAAAATGAAAAATAATCCAATCACTTATGTTTTTTGCTCTTTCAAGATTGTTTATAAAAAGATCATCAATTACTTAAATACTACATCATTGGAAAAATTTATTGTTAAAATATCATTTTTTTTCTTATTGATTTTCCCCCTCAGTGGATGTATCGTTTTCAAAACAGTTAATTATGAGATAACAATTACAAATGATATTAAAGGAAGTGCATTTGTAACAATTGAAGATATTTGTTCAGATGCTGCAAACGAGGAAGAGTTAGAAAATGATAAAGACATCGTTTTTAATTATGCAGCCAAGAGCAATGACTTTGTAAAAGATCTTGAATCTGAGGGAAAGAAAATAATTTCAAGAAATTTATTTGTTAAAGATGGTAAGCTAAATGCAACGGTTAGTTATCAATTTGATGATATCACAGAAGCAGAATCAATTCAATATGATGATCCTTATTATTTTATAACGTTAAGTCCTGAGGATAGTATTATTTCTACAAATGGAGAAGTATTTGAATATGATGAATACAAAAGAATAATCTGGGACAAGTCAATGAAAAAACTGCAATTCAAAATTTTTAGCGAAGAAACAAGTCAACCTAATATTAAATCTTTGGCTCCATATTACAAAAAATAATGTATGCAGAAGTAGTTTTTCCATTACCTTTCAGAAGAAGTTTTACTTACGAGATCCCTTCTGAGTTTATAAAATATATTAAAATTGGAGTTCGAGTTGTTGCTCCTTTTGGGAAACGAACTCTAACTGGATTTGTTATAAACATCTCACAATCAACTAATGTTGAAGAAGAAATAAAATCAATCAAAGAAGTTATTGATGAAGTTCCAGTAATAAACAAAACAAGTCTTAAATTTTATGAATGGTTGTCAGAATATTATTTATGTTCATTAGGTGAAGCATTAAAACTTGCAGTACCAACAGGAACAGAGATCGAGTCAAAAAAAATGATATATTCTGACAGAGATTATGTTCAAAAAATTCTCTCTGAAGAAAAAAATAAAAAATCAATCAGACACAAGATATTATTAGCAATATTAGATAAACCAGAAATTTCATTAAACTCATTACAAAAAGCAGTTGGTACAAAA
Source organism: Ignavibacterium sp. (assembly GCA_025056745.1). Taxonomy (GTDB): domain Bacteria; phylum Bacteroidota; class Ignavibacteria; order Ignavibacteriales; family Ignavibacteriaceae; genus Ignavibacterium. The sequence continues at coordinate 8,349 of JANWVQ010000035.1, read as the reverse complement.
AACATCTATACTCAATTAAGAAACCTTCAGGAAGAAGGTGTTTTAACAATATCTGATGAATTGTCAAAACCAAAAGTAAGACCAAAAAAAGAAAAATTTGTTAGACTGAAAAAAAATCTTGCAGAACTTTATTCAAGCTTTCCTGAATTGGAAAGGAAATCTCCAAATCAAATAAAAATTTTATTAGTGATGCTTCAAAAAGGAAATGAAGTTCTTCCGTTAGCTGAATTACTTCATAAAACAGAAACATCGAAGTCATCAATTGATTCGCTTGTTAAAAAAGGCTTCGTTGAAATTTTTGAAAAAGAAGTAGAAAGAAAATACAGTGAGGTTTACTCAGAGGAAATAAAAAACTTTAAGCTTACAGAACATCAACAGAAAGTAATTGATGAAATAACACCCAAAATAGAAAACAACAAGTTCCAGACTTTTCTTTTGCACGGCATAACTGGAAGCGGTAAAACTCAAGTTTATATTGAACTAACGAAAAAAGCTTTTGAAAAAGGTAAATCAGTTCTAATACTTGTCCCTGAAATTTCATTAACGCCTCAAATGGCCTCAAGATTTTTTAACAACTTTGGTGATACAGTTTCTGTAATTCACAGCAGAATGTCTGATGGTGAAAGATTTGATGCTTGGAGAAAAATTTTGAGAGGAAAGTCTAAGATTGTTGTTGGTGCTCGTTCTGCTTTGTTTGCACCACTTGATAACATAGGTCTGATAGTAGTAGATGAAGAGCACGATTCGAGTTATAAACAACAAGATTTAATCCCTCGCTACAACGCACGAGATAGCGCCGTAGTTTTAGGCCAATTATTTAGCTGTCCTGTAGTTCTTGGCTCAGCTACTCCTTCAATTGAAAGTAGGTATAATGCAGAAATTGGGAAATACATTTATCTTCAACTGCCTGAGAGAATTGATAATGCCAAAATGCCAAACATTATCTCGGTCAATGTTATTGTTGAAGAGAAAAAAGGTAGAATGCAAGGTGTATTCTCAAAATTATTGCTCGATAAAATTGAAGATAGATTGAAGAAAAAAGAAGGAATAATTCTGCTTCAGAACAGAAGAGGATTTTCTACTCAGATTTATTGTGAAGATTGCGGGGAAATTGAGATTTGTGTCAATTGCAGTGTCCCTCTTGTTTATCACATCAATAAAAATATTCTTCAATGTCATTATTGTGGTTCAGAGAAAAAAATTATTGATAGTTGCTCAACTTGTGGCTCTATTAACTTAAAACATTTTGGAGTTGGGACTGAAAAAGTTGAAGACGAACTACAATTTTTTTTCCCAAATGCTGTTATCAAAAGAATTGACTCAGATTCAATAACGAAGAAAAATTATTTGGGAAACATACTTTTAAGTTTTTCAAAAGGTGAAATTGATATTTTGGTTGGTACTCAAATGGTTTCGAAAGGATTGGATTTTCCAAGAGTTACATTAGTTGGAGTAATATCTGCTGAGAACACCTTGTGGCTACCTGATTTCAGAGCTGATGAAAGAACTTTTCAACTTCTGACTCAGGTAGCAGGTAGATCTGGAAGAAGTAAAACTGCAGGTGAGGTTATAATTCAAACAAAGAATGATAAGCACTTTGTAATTCAAAAAGTTTTGTTAAATGATTATGAAGGCTTTTACAAAAGAGAATTATTGGATAGAGAAAAACACGGCTATCCACCATTTTCAAAATTAGCTTTGATTGAAACTAAAGATAAATCCGATAGTAAAGCAAAAGGAGCTGCTTTAGATTTTAGAAAAGCCTTAAGAAAGTATGAAAAAAAATTAAACATTTCTGAACCAACAACTGCAATGATTTATAAACTAAAAGGATTTTATCGTTACCAGATTTTGATTAAAAGTTTTCGAAAAAATGATCCATCGGGAAAAATTCTGAGGTCTGCAATATTGGATGCTATTATTGAATTCAAACGAATTTCAAGATATCGGGATGTGAAATTGTTTTATGATATTGATCCGCAAAGTATAATGTAAGATTACAATTGATTAATAAATTCTTTAAAGTTTAAAATTCGATTAACTTCTTTTGGGTTTATTAAAAAAGACTCAACATCTTTTGCAATCTTTTCAAGTTTTTCATTTTTCAATCTTTTATTAAGAGAGTCTTTAAGTTTATTTAAGTTATTGATTTTTGCTTTGAAATATAAATAGTCATAATCTGGTTCTGTCAGGCTAAATAAAAATGTAACATCATAAATATCTCTACCTTTAAGAACTTTTCTGTTTAGAATTGCCCATAGTTTTTGTGATAAAAGAATGTTTTGGGGTGTAACAAATATGTGTGTGAATATATCAAACTTATTTAATAAATATCTTTCAGGTTTATAGGAATAGCCTTGTGCTTCGGAATCTAATTGTATTGTAATCTTTTCGTTCGAAAAGCCAGTTAGTTCTTCATCAAAAAGTAAATTTGGTATTTTTATATAACATTTAAAAGCTTTTCTGGATACAATCTTTATCTCAATAACATATCCTTCTAATTCCAAGTTTCTTCTAACTTCATTTGATAGCTCAGTGAATTCATCTAATGATAAATTAAAATTATCGAAGTCTAAATCTTCTGAGAACCTTGAAGTTCCATAAACAATTCGTAAACAAGTTCCTCCAATGAAAGATAATTTTTTAGAGATTTTACTGCTGAAAACAATATCCAAGATTTTATATTGTAAATATTCTCTGAGAATATTCCGCTTAAATACTTTTTCTTTATCAGGATAAAACTTTTCTATTTCTTTAAGAGTTAGCATTATTAAAAAATTTCTTAAATAGTTTTATTCGTTTATTCAATTGTTTGTTATTAAAAGCGTTTAAATATTTTTCTAATTTTTCAAAACTTATAGTGTCCAAAATTTGACTTTTATTCAATCTCAATTCTGAAATTCTTTTAGACTCAGAAAGTTCAGGATGAAAATAAAAGTAATCTAATAATGCTTTTTCTGGTTCGGCAATTTTAACAGTAAGATTGTTTTTTACTAACAAAGTGTAACCCCAGAAAAGATTATTACTAACTTTTCGGTAAATAAAATTTCCGTATCTCGAATTAAATATTGAAGTTTTTTTTGTGCTTACAGAAGTAAAATGATAAACTGTTTCAGGAATGAAGTTATAGAATGATAATGCTGTTTCTAAGGAAATGTATGAAGGAGAGTAGATTTTATTTGAGATTAAAAATAACTTTAACTCATCTAATTCAACATCAATAAATTTATAAACTCCGTTAGTAATTCTTTCGATCAAACCTTTTTTTTGCCATTCAACAAGGCGATGATGATATACCTTTTCATCTAATTTTTTTATATCAGTAATAGAAAAAACAGGAAGTCCTTTGAATTCTTTTTGAAACTGTATGTAGTTCATTTTATTTCTTAAATATACTCTTTAAAATATAAAATAGAAATAAATTATAACAAAGAACTTCCTATTAGATTCTAAGAATTCTATTTTCTACTAATTATCCACCAAATCCACTAAGGAAGGGAAATGCTTTTCCAAGATAGAAGAACAATAAGCCACCGAGTATCCACAGACCAAATACTAATATGAAATATGGCTTTGAATTCTCTGCTTTGTTTAGTTTTGCTAATCCGATAGCTAAAACAGAATAAGCCCAAACTGACAGAGGATCAATTTTAGAAACAAAAAATTTAACAATACTGCCTTTTTCAAATTCAAACAAGTTTGCCAAACTTGTGTCCATAATTATTTTGCCCATCAAAAGAGTAATTATCCCTCCTAATAAAACTTGAATTATAGAAATAACTGACGTTAGACCATTTGCCACTAAAACATGTTGATAACTTCCTTCCCCTTTTAATAAAAACTTTATAAAGAGAAAATAAATTCCTGAGATGATAAAAAAGAAAATAAAGCCAAAAACAACAGATGAAATTATATTAATTACCCATCCAACAGGACCTTTAAATATCTCCATTGATTTTTCAGAATTTTCAATTGCCTTGTCAGCTTGCTCTTGAGTCATTTTACCTTCCTTGACCATTTTTTCAAACATTTCAGCTTGTTGTTTTTTTGCTTGATACATAATTTCTTCATTATACATCACAACACTTCTTATTATACCAGCAATTATCATCAAAATCAAAAAAGGTAATAGCCAATCAATCGTTTTTACTGGGAATTTTGCAATTTGTGAAAAAGTTTTGGAAGGCTCAGAAAAAACTCCAGTTATCTTGTCTGTGAAAGATAATTCAATTTCTCCGGAATTATTTTCATTTTCAACAATGTTATTTTCATTGTTTTCCATTGTCGCTCCTTAATTTTATGTGTGACTAAAAAAATTTTAGATTCTTATTAAAAAAATACAAAGGAAGTAATATTAAATTAAGATAAATTTTAATGTCAGATTTGAATTAAATTTGTATTGAAAATTCTTCTAATTACTTAGGAATAGATATGAAATACAAAACCATCATTGAACCTTTCAAAATCAAATCCGTTGAACCAATTAGATTTACAACCAAAGAAGAGAGAGAATTACTTCTTAAAGAGGCAGGATATAATCCATTCTTACTTCACGCTGATGATGTTCTTATTGATTTACTTACTGATAGTGGCACCTCAGCAATGAGTTCGAAACAGTGGGCTGGAATTATGGAAGGTGATGAAGCTTATGCAGGTTCAAAAAGTTTTTATCGCTTTGAAGCTGTTGTTAAAAGTATTACTCAGATGAAACATATAATTCCCACTCATCAGGGAAGAGCAGCCGAGAAAATTTTATTTTCAATTGTCGGAGGAGCTGGCAAATATTTTCCTAATAACACTCATTTTGATACCACTCGTGCTAACATTGAATTCAGCGGTTCTGAGGCTGTTGATCTACTTAATGAAGTTGGAAAACACCCAGAAATTAGAGCTGACTTTAAGGGCAATATGGATATTGAAAAATTAGAAGCTTTTATTAAAGAAAAAGGGCCTGAAAATATTCCGCTTTGTATGATAACTGTAACAAATAATTCCGGAGGTGGTCAACCTGTTTCGATGCAGAATATCAGAGAGACAAAACAGGTTTGTAAAAAATATGGAATACCACTTTTTATTGATGCTTGTCGTTTTGCTGAGAATGCTTATTTCATAAAACTTCGTGAAAAAGGTTATGAAAACAAAACTCCATTAGAAATTGCACAGGAAATGTTTTCTTATGCTGATGGAGTTACTATGAGCGCAAAGAAAGATGCGCTTGTAAACATCGGTGGTTTTCTTGCAATGAATGATGATGAACTTGCAATGAAGTGTCGCAATCTTTTAATTGTTACAGAAGGTTTTCCAACTTATGGTGGATTAGCAGGAAGAGACTTGGAAGCAGTCGCTCAGGGTTTGCTCGAAGTTCTTGATGAACATTATCTTCAATACAGAATTAGAAGCGTTGAGTATCTGGGAGAAAAATTAATTGCAGCTGGGGTCCCAATTATTGAGCCTCCGGGTGGTCACGCAATTTACATCGATGCTAAAAGATTTACTCCACATATTCCACCAGATCAATATCCTGGCCAATCGATTGTATGTGAATTATATGTTGAAGGTGGTGTTAGAGCTGTTGAAATTGGAAGTGTTATGTTTGGTAAGTATGATAAGCAAGGTAGACTTATTCCTGCTATGATGGAGCTTGTTAGACTTGCTATTCCAAGAAGAGTTTATACACAAAGCCACGTTGATTATCTGATAGAAGTAATAACAGAAGTTTATAAGAAAAGAAATGAACTAAAGGGATATAAAATAATTTACGAAGCACCAATACTGAGACATTTTACAGCTAAATTCGAACCGATAGGATAGAAAAGTATCACGCAGAGACGCAAAGCCGCTGAATATAACTGCTTAAAGAGTTTATAAATCTTTGCGACTTAGCGTCTTTGCGTGAAACAAGATTATTTATATGAAAATTAAAAAACTTTACAAATACGATAGAAGGCGACAACTCTTCAGATTACTACCCACAGAAACAAACAAGTTAATTATTGAAGAGCGAGATTTAAACAAAAAAGAAGTATTCTTCTCCTGCTTAGAACTTCATTCAGGCAAAAAAATATTTTACGATTTACAATTTGAAGAAAAATATTGGATAGGAATAAAAGTGATTTACAAGGATGTAATCTACTTTCACAGATTCGAAAGACCTGACTTACCAAATCATAAAGGAATAATTGCATTTGACATTAAATCACAAACTGTTCTTTGGGAAAATCAAAATAACTTTCTTTTCATAAAGGACAACAAAGTGGTTTTGAGTGTAAATGAATACGGAATAACAAAAAAATGTGTTGTTCACTACTTAACAGGAGAGACTGAAACAGAGATCAGCGAATATGATTCAACCTCAGAAAACGAAAGATTGTCTGATTATATTTACTCAAACAAAATATCAAGACAACTGTTTGAAGAGATTGCTCATACTGCTTTAAAGAAAAAGATCGATAGAATTATAATCAAAGATGATATTAATTTTGCACAAAAATATGACCTACATTTCTTCAATTTTCATAAAATAAATAGTAAAGGAAGATTCGATAACGTTTTTTATGCAGTTTCGAAAGAAGGAAAAATTATTCTAAAAGAAACTCTGAACGAAAACATTAACAGAATTGAACCTGAGTCGTTTTTCATAAAAGGAAATTTACTTTTCCTATTGTTTAATAATTCAGGTTTTGGAGTTTATAAAATTATTTATTAGGTGAATATGGACATTTCAAAGGAAGCAAAAATAATTTTGCTTAAAGCAGCTCGTCAGTCAATTGGAACTATATTCGGTGGAGATAAACCTGAGCCTCCTGATTATGATAAGTTCCCTGAATTAAAAAGTAAAGCAGGCGCATTTGTTACACTTACTATTGAAAATAAACTGAGAGGATGTATTGGATACATAACTGGAATTGGTAATTTGTTTGAAACAGTTTGTGATGCAGCTATTCAAGCAGCAGAAAATGATCCAAGATTTACTCCTCTGAGGCAAGAGGAATTTGAAAAAATTGAAATAGAAATTTCTGTATTGAGTAATTTTCAAAAACTAAAAAGTTATGATGATATTGAATTAGGAAAACACGGACTTTTACTTGAAGAGGGAGGTAGAGGTCTATTGCTTCCTCAAGTTGCAACGGAACATAAAATGAATCGTGAACAGTTTCTAACATCACTTTGTCATAAAGCCGGTCTTTATGGTGATTATTGGAGAGAAAGATTACTTAATATTAAAAAATTCACTGCTGATGTTTTTTCTGAAAAAGAATTAAAGGAGGAATTATGAGTAAGATAAGATTTCAACAAGTTGCAGGCTATTTTTATCCATCTAATCCAGATAAACTCCATAATGACATTGAAACTATGATGAATAAAGTCCAATTATTTGAAAAATATGATAAAATCTTTGGTTTGGTTTCGCCACACGCTGGATACATTTACTCGGGTAGTACGGCAGCTTATGCTTATTATACTTTAATAGATAAAAATATTAAAACTGTTTATGTCATTTCACCAAGTCATTATGAATACTTCCCGGGTGTTTCAATTTATGATGGAGATGCATATCAAACTCCTCTTGGAGAAATTGAAATTGATCAAGAGAAAGCTGATGAATTAACAAAAAATAGTAAAATCATTTTTAGAGGGATTCAGGGACATAGAAAAGAACACGCTCTTGAAGTTCAACTTCCGTTTTTACAATATGTTCTAAAAGATTTCAAATTAGTACCGATTGTTATGGGAGATCAAGCGGATTTATATGTAAATGAGCTATCTGAAAAATTAGCATCGGTAGTAGATGAGAATTCAATTGTTGTTGCAAGCTCTGATTTATCACACTTCTATTCTGCAGCAGTAGCAAATGAACTTGATGGATTAGTAGAAAAAAGAATTAATGAATTTGATTATGAAAACCTTCAAAAAGACTTGAATCATAAAAAGTGTGAAGCCTGTGGCGGAGGAACTATAGTTGCTCTGTTGAAAACAGCAGCAATGAAAAATTATAATAGAGCTAAAGTTCTTAAAAGAACTGACTCGGGAGATGTTACGGGGGATAAATCTGAGGTGGTGGGATATTTATCTGCAGTTGTTTATTCCTAATTGATTAATCATAGGAGGCTTACTTTGTGTCTTTGTGACTGGAAGAATTTCGTTATCCACTAAAACACAAGGACACCAATCAGAAAAAATTATATTTTTTACTTATTAAATGAATAATCGAAGTTGAATTATTATTTTGAAAAAACTCTAATGATTTACCCTTCGTGTCTTAGTGTCTTTGTGGCAAAAACCCTCTTTTTCACCAAGACACGAGGGTACTAAGTAAATTCATTTGATTAATGTCATTTTCTTTACTTG
>JANWVQ010000147.1 GCA_025056745.1 Ignavibacterium sp. | reverse complement strand
GCGCTTTTCGATACTCCAAGAATTGCAACCTCAGGTGAGTTTACAATTGGAGTAAAATAAGTTCCTCCTATCCCACCAAGATTAGTTATGGTGAAGCATCCACCTTGTAAATCTTCAAGAGAAATCTTTTTCGTTCTTGCTTTTTCTGCAAGAGCATTAATCTCGATAGAAATCTCTGTCAAAGATTTTTGATCAGCATTTTTTATTACAGGTACAATTAAACCGTGTTCAGTATCGACAGCAATTCCAATATTGAAATAATTTTTATAAATAATTTCTTTCTTTTCCATATCAATGCTGCTGTTGAACTGAGGAAACTTTTTAAGCGCTTCAACAACAACTTTAACTAAAATAGCTGTTACAGTAAGTTTTGCCCCTGATTTTTCAACTATTTTAGTTAAATCTTTTCTACTTTTTTCAAGATTGGTTATATCTGCTTTATCAAATTGAGTTACGTGTGGAATCGTTGCCCAAGCATAACTTAGATGTTCAGCAGTTTTCTTACGAATATTTGTCATTTCGACTTTTTTAATCTCACCAAACTTTGAAAAATCTGGTAGAGGTTCTGCTTTAATTCCGATCCCTATTCCTTCGACTCTAGATTCGTGAAGTTTTTTAGAATATGCTTTCACATCGTCCATTGTTATTCTACCGCCGGGTCCTGTTCCGGGAACTTTATTAATGTCAACTCCAATTTCTCGTGCTAATCTTCTAACTGAGGGAGCAGCAGGTGCTGCGCCTTTCAAAATTGGTGGTTGATTATCAAACTCCATCGGTTGAATTGATGGTCTTTCGCCAGTAAGGATTTGCTGTTCTGTTGATTTGACTTCTTCGACAGTTTTTTTCTCTTCTGACTTTTGTTGAGTTTCTGGCTTTAGAACTTTTTCTTCTGGTTGAATCTCGCCGGTTTGAATTTTTATTATTGTTTGACCAACTTTTGCTTTATCACCTGCTTTTACTAAGACTTCAACAATTTTTCCGCTAACAGTTGATGGGACTTCGATTGTAGCTTTGTCAGTTTCAATTTCTATTATTCCTTGATCTTTTTCAATTATATCACCGACTTTTACAAGTACATTAACAACATCAGCAGTTTCAATGTTTTCACCAAGTTCTGGTAAATGGAATTCAACAATATCTAAATGTTCAGTTGTTAGTGTCTTCGAATAAGTATTGTCTTCGGATTTTTTTTCAGTTTCAATTTCAGCATTTTTTTCTTCAGGATTTTTATCTGCAGGCTTTTCAATTTTCAGTATAGATTCTTCACCAGCTTCCTCAACAATCATTATTGTCTCACCGACTTTAACCTTGTCACCAGCTTTAACTAATAATTTTGTAATTTTTCCCTCAAGAGTTGAAGGGACTTCGATTGTTGCTTTGTCAGTTTCAATTTCAATAACACCCTGATCTTTTTTTATGAAGTCGCCTTCATTAATAAGGACATTAACTATATCGGCAGTTTCAATGTTTTCACCAAGTTCTGGTAATTTAAATTCTTTTTGCATTTCTTTCCTTTAAGTTCTTTTATTGTTCTCAAAAAATTTTACAATAAAATCATTGTGATTCTTTTTTCAATTGATTTAATTCTAAGTGTAAATTAATCCTATTAAGAAATCATTGGATTTTTCTTATCAGGATTAATTTCAAGTTCTTTTATTGCCTTGTCGAGAACTTTCTCCTGAATTTTTCCTTCCTTAAACAATGCCACAAGCGTTGCAAATGCAATATGTTTAGCATCTACTTCGAAGAAATCTCTGAGTGCAGCTCTTGAATCACTTCTTCCATAACCATCAGTACCAAGTGAATACAAATATTTTGGGAACCATTTTGCAACTGAATCTGGCAGAGCTTTTACATAATCAGATGCTGCGACAAAAACACCTTCTTCTTTTTCTAAAATATTTTGAATATAATTCTTTTTGGGTTGCTCAAAAGGATGGAACATATTCCATCTCTCCACTTCGAGCGCATCACGACGAAGTTCTTTATAGCTTGTTACACTCCACACATCACAGGCAACACGATAATCTTCCTCAAGAATATGTGAAGCTTTAATTACTTCATTAAGAATTGTTCCGCTACCGAAAAGTTGAGCTTTTAGTTTAAAGTTCTTTTTATCAGATGATTTGAATTTATACATTCCTTTGAGAATACCTTCTTTTATATTTTCACCCTGTGGCATTTCAGGCATTGGATAATTTTCATTCATAACAGTAATGTAGTAGAAAATATTTTCTTGTTCTTCATACATTCTTCTTATTCCATCGCGAATTATAACAGCGAGTTCGTAAGCATAAGCAGGATCATAAGCCACAAGATTGGGGACTGGATAAGCTAATAGATGACTGTGACCATCTTGATGTTGTAAACCTTCACCAGCAAGAGTTGTTCTTCCAGCAGTTCCACCGATTAAAAATCCTTTTGCACCAATATCACCTGCAGCCCAGACAAGATCACCAACTCTTTGTAATCCAAACATTGAATAGTAAATAAAAAATGGAATCATATTAATTCCGTGAGTAAGGTATGCAGTTCCAGCTGCAATGAATGAAGACATAGAACCTGCTTCTGTTATACCTTCTTCTAGAATTTGACCATCTTTTGCTTCTTTATAGTAGAGAAGTGAATCAGCATCAACAGGTTCGTATAATTGACCGGCATGAGAGTAAATACCAACTTGTCTGAATAATGCTTCCATTCCAAAAGTTCTGGCTTCATCTGGAACAATTGGCACAATTAATTTTCCAATATCTTTATCCCTTAACAGCTTTGCAAGAATTCTAACGAATACCATTGTTGATGAGACTTCTCTTCCTTCAGTACCTTTATAGAATTCTTCAAATACAGATTCAGGTGGTGTTTTGATTGGACGTACATCAGTTTTTCGTGATGGTACAAAACCACCAAGTTCTGCTCTTCTTGCTTTAAGATATTTTATCTCTTCACTATCTTCATCAGGTTTGTAAAAGGGATCATTTGCAATTTGCTCATCTGAGATTGGAATACCGAATCTACTTCTGAATTCTTTCATTTCATCTTCATTGAGTTTCTTCTGCTGATGAGTAATATTTTTACCTTCACCAGCTTCACCAAGTCCATAACCTTTAATAGTTTTTGCGAGGATAACAGTAGGTTGCCCAACGTGATCGACAGCTGCTTTGAAAGCTGCATAAACTTTTTCAGGATCGTGTCCACCTCTTTTCATTTTCCTTAACTGTTCATCGCTCATTTTCTCAACCATCTTCAATAAATCAGGATCTTTACCAAAGAAATTTTTTCTAATATATGCGCCACCTTCTACAGAATATTTCTGGTATTCTCCGTCAACCACTTCACCCATTCTTTTTACGAGTTTACCGTCTTTATCCATATCCAATAAAGGGTCCCAATCACTACCCCAGATAACTTTTATAACATTCCATCCTGCACCACGGAAAATAGCTTCGAGTTCCTGAATAATTTTGCCATTTCCACGAACTGGACCGTCAAGTCTTTGTAAATTGCAGTTGATAACAAAAATTAAATTATCAAGTTTCTCTCTTGCAGCTAAAGTAATTGCACCGAGTGCTTCTGGCTCATCAGTTTCACCATCACCGAGAAACGCCCATACTTTTCCACCGGGTTTTTTCAATCCTCGGTCTTCAAGGTATCTGTTGAACCGAGCTTGATAAATAGCCATAATTGGCCCAAGCCCCATTGAAACAGTAGGGAACTCCCAGAAATTAGGCATTAACCAAGGATGCGGATATGAAGAGAGTCCACCACCTTCTCTAAGTTCTCTTCTGAAATTTATTAATTGCTCTTTTGTAATTCTTCCCTCGAGGTATGCTCTTGCATAGATACCGGGTGAAGCGTGTCCTTGAAAGTAAATTTGATCACCACCATAATCATCACCCTTACCTCTAAAAAAATGATTAAATCCTATTTCAAATAAAGTAGCTACAGAAGCATAAGTCGATATATGACCACCAATTCCATTTTCTTCCTTATTTGCTCTAACAACCATAGCCATAGCGTTCCATCTAATTAAACTTTTTATTCTTCTTTCGATTTCTCTATTACCTGGAAATGGTGGTTGTTTTTCACGAGGAATTGTATTTATATAAGGGGTATTGGCACTGAATGGAATATGAACTCCGGCTTTATGTGCACGAACCTGAAGTTGTTGTAATAATTCAACAACTCTTTCAGGTCCGCCGTGTTCTAGAACATAATCAAGTGAATAAAGCCATTCACGAGTTTCTATTTCTTCAATTTGTGGATCTCTTTTATATTGATTACTCATATAAAATCCTCAATTTTCTCTAATAATTAATAAAAATTACAATTGGTTCAACTCAATCGAGATAGAACATTCAATTTTAATAAAAATTTAGAAAATATTCTAAAAAGAAGGGCAAATTTAATGATTTTGTTTTTTAGATAAATAAAAATTTATTCCACTAACTTTCAATATACTAACAATAAGCAAAATTGCTCCAAACCATTGAGCCAAAGATAATATTTTATCGTGAACAAAATATTCTAATATTACTGCAGTAAGTGGAAACATTAACTCACAAATAGTAGCAACTGATGCATTGAGATTTTTTAATCCGTAATAATAAACTAAAATGGCAGGCCCACCTGTTGAGAATGCTATAAGAAAAAATACAATTACTTGTGAACCTGAAATATCAAAAATTGAATTATAACTTGATGATATTAAAACAACTATCAACATAATAATTGAAGTAATTGAAAATCTCAAATAAGTACCTAATTCAAACGATACATTTTTCAATGCTCTCTTGCTAAATACTGTAGAAGCACCAAAACTAAAAGCGGCAATTAATGCAAACAAAGTTGCTTCAAAGGTTTTTTCGCTACCTCCAATTAAAGGAAAATTAAAACCAAAAGCAACAATGTAAGCTCCAATTATTGCAGTAGTTGACCATATAACAAAAGTTTTTGACAATTTTTCTTTTAATAAAATAGCTGCTAATGAAATAGCAAATACAGGTTGAAGCTTTTGAATGAAAACAACTATTGAAAGATTAACATAATTCACATAAAAAAGAGCTTTTGTAATTGCCATTGTTCCTACTGCACCACCGAAAACAGCCACTAAAATAAACGAAATCCAATCTATCAAATTTAATTTGATAATATCACTTCTATATCTAATTATGACTGGTGCAAGAACAATAGTTACAATAGTTGATTCAATGAAAACAACCAATGGAACTGGAAGGTTATACAAAAAAGGTCTAAATACAATTCCATCAAATGCCCATAAACTTGCAGCGAATGATACATAGAATGCGCTTAAGATTTGTGGATTCTTTTTGTTGCTTAACATTAAAAAAAATTATTGAAATTTATTATCAACGAGAAGAATTTTAGATTTAGGTAAGTCTATTGACTTATTCAAATGAGTTTGATGGAAATAGCTTTTGTAGGTCAAATTAATTACAAGTTCTTCACTGTTTTCAAAATCAAAAGATAATTGATTACTCAAATCGTTGTGAGAATTCTTTCTCTTGTTTTCTTTTTTCATTCAATTAAATCAAGAAATTTTTTGTGTGTAAAACTATGAAAAATGTTTTAAATAAAAGATAGTCTATGAATGTTTTTTTAATAAAAAATTAAATGAACCTTGAATTATTAACATTAAATTTTGTATTGAACACTTTATTCAGAAAAAGTCTTTTTGATTAAAGATATTTTAATTCGATTTCAAGGCATTCAAAGGAGAGTAAATGAGATTAAAAATATTCAAGTAATTTTTTCTTTTCTAATATTAACTATTTATTTTCGCTATTGTAATCACAAATAACTATTGAAAGGAGAGAATCTGCTATGGCAGCAAAATCAATGACCAAAGGTCAAATTCTCGATCATCTTGCAAAAAAAACCGGAGCTACTAAAAAGCTTGCTGGTCAATTTCTGGATGAATTAGTTGCACTTGCTTACAAGGAAGCAAAAAAATCTTTTGTAATTCCAGGACTTGGCAAGCTCGTAGTTGTAAATCGAAAAGCTAGAATGGGACGAAATCCCGCAACTGGTGAAATGATGAAAATTCCTGCTAAAAAAGTATTAAAATTTAGAATTGCTAAACAAGCAAAAGATGCTGTTTTAGGTAAGTAAAT
>JANWVQ010000130.1 GCA_025056745.1 Ignavibacterium sp. | reverse complement strand
GTTGTTGGAGAAACAGAAAAATTTACTGGGTATCCTGAAAATAAAACCACTACATTTTTTGAAATGATTTGATTATTCTCACTTGCAGTTGAAGCCGTAATAGTTGCAAAACCAGGGCCTAAAACAGGATGCGTTGGATTTGGTGCTGCAGTAGTTAAATTCACACTCACTGCTGGATTATTACCACTCGAAACTGCTGAACCTTGAATTATTCCTCCAGTAGTATTAAAATAAACAACGGTGTTTGGTTTCACAGGATTTGAGTATTTATCACCGATATACGCAGTAATTTTATTGTTATAACCATACAAAACAAGTCCTGGAACGTTTACAAATTGTGGTGTTACACTAAAATGGTTAATATCTGGTAAACCTCCGTGAATTGCAACTGCGACTGGATTTGAACGAATTATTCTTCCATCTTTATTTACTTCAGCTATTACTTGAACAACTCCAGCTTTCGTACCACTAGTTACTCCAACAGATGCTTGTCCTAAGCTATTAGTTTTTCGAGAAGTTGGATAAATAAATTCACCACCGCCCGGACTTGCTCCAAGCAGAAATCGAACAGTAACAGAACTTGAAATATCTAAAGGCCTACCACTTGAATCTCTAACTTCAAATGTTAAAGTTGTTGTTTCATTATCTCCACTTTCTCTAACACCTATTTGATAGTTCGTTTGGCCTACTAGTGTAATACTTGCTGGAAAAGTAGTAGTTACTAATACAGAATCTTTTTTAACTTTTAATGTTGGTGCATCAACAGTTCTTCCAGGGATAGCAAATACTTTAACTGTATCTCCTCTGTAACTTTCTTTTGAAGCGATTACTTTTACATCTACGCTTTTTCTTAAATTAAAAGTCTTGGAGTATCTTCCCTCAGAATTAGTTGTTGTGCCATATTGAATGCTATCAACAATCATCTTTATCGCTGCATTATTAACAGGTTCTCCATCATCAAAATCAATTACTCTTCCTGAAATTGTAACTTGTTCTTCAGTATTTACATCTGGTTCAGTTGAGGATTTTCCACAGAATTGAAGGGTTAGAATAATCAAAACTAAGACTAAAAGGGTCAAAATCTTTTTCAATTTCATACTATTACCTTAAAGTTTAAAATATACATTCCAATTTTATTAGAATTTGAATCTATTGTCAAGAAAAACTTTCCTGCGTTTGGAACATTTTATTCAAAATAAGCTAAAAGTTTTGGTCTTTTGGGTGGTGTTGACACACCCGTTTGTGGCCAAAATGGTTGAGTGAGTTGAGGAGTAGGTTCTCGATAGTAGATTGATACATTTCCATTAAAGTTTATAGTTCCTTTTGCAGTTATTCCACCATAAACTCTCGAATTACCTCCAAGATTAACGTTTTGATTTGCAAAAACTTGGGCTCTTAATGTAACATTTCCATTTACATTAACATTCTGCATAGTGTATAATCCAAGATTATTTCCAGTTAAGTCGGGGGAAGTAATTGTAACATTACCATTAATGTTTATATTCCCTTTCACTATAAAAGCTGCATAACCGGTTATATTTCCACTTATTGTCAAGTCACCACCGACATAAATAATTTGAGGAATGTCTTTAGTTCCTAAAGTTCTGTTACCCGATAAAGATAAATTACCAGTATGAATTTGAGTTGCCCTGGATAAAAATGCATCAGGATTAAACGAGGGAATATTTATTGGCTCTACCCTTCTGTGAACAGGAATATTTGTAGGATTGACATTTGGTATAAAAGATGTATTCAACCTTCCTGATGGATTCGAATGAGCTGTCCCAACATAAGTGAGAAATCCTTTAATGGTATTATTTCCATTCATTTGAAAATTACTATTAGTATGAACATTTGCATTAATTAGTGGATTGTTATCATCACTAATGGTAATATTTCCATTCATAGTTATAGTTTGATCTGATATGATTCCATATCTCATAAAAGGTGGGGCAACCATTATAGGACCTGTAGTTCCCATTTGTAATTGAATTGTTGATTTTACATTAACGACTTTGTTATTGACTCTACCTGTTGCATTAATTTGTCTAACAGAAGTTAAACCGGCACTAGGTCCATCAGGGAGCCTAGAATTAGTTGTAATAATAGAAAATGAACCACTTCCTCTTTTTAATGGAATTGTAGGCCGGTTTGTAAAATTAGTATCTAATAGAAGATGTTTAATTGCTAACTCAAAAGAGCTTTCAGCATTTAATCTTGCTTGTGTTAAATCATACTCACTAATAGCATTTTCTAATAATCTGTTGCTGCTATCTAACATATTATAAGTTGTTAACGTTGCAATTATTCCTGTACCCACTACCAATATTAAAATCATTTTCCCCATATACTACCTCATTTGATTAAATTTTTTGGATAAAATACTCTTCTCCACTGAATGCCAATAGAAGTTGTATCTTGATAATAATCAGTTTTCGCATAAATTACGTTTAATAAAATTGATGATATATTATTTATTACATAAGTGGTGTCTAAAGAATTACTTATTCCATAAATTTCAAAAGTGTTTATTGGTTGAGTCCAAGATCTACTTTCATTTCGATTCAAAGTTCTTTTGAGGAACGTTCCGTTGTTGTTTCTAATTACACTATAGTTTACTACCTCAATTTGTCCATTATTATCAATATCTGCCTTAAATGTTATCGCATTCTTGCTGATTGATACAATGCTCGTGTCAACATTATTACCATATCCAATTTTATTAAAATCGTTCTCAATTACTTGACCAATATTAGTTGAAGTGGACTGAGTAATTTCTGCCAATTTAATTTCTTGATACTTTGAGGTAAACTGCATATTTAATCCAACTAATGCAAGAAGCAATATACCTCCAATCAAAAAGGACGATAATATGTCTAATAATTGATTCATTAGAAAGTTTTATACATTCTTAATTTAAGAGTATCAATTAAATATTTATTTGTTACATTAACTAAAATTTCTTTTGTTCGTGTCTGAGTTAATGATGGTAATCTAAAATCATTTTCCTGAACGTATGAAATCTTTACATCTACATTAAAATTACCTAATCTTCTGGTGTTGATTGTTCTTTTATGATTATGATATTCTTCTACAGCGACAAACTGTGAAGCTGGTCTACCTTGTGGAGCACCAAATTGAGAAGCTGGAGTTAAACTAGAAAGGTTGACGGTGATTTCATCACCTACATTTTTGTCGAATTTTTTTTGTTTTATTTCATTAATCACGTTTTGGGCAATGCTATTTGCTGTAATTATACTTTCGGCATATAGCTTTGTTTGCTCTGCATTACTTATTGTTCGATTCAAAGTGACACCAAGTAAGCCAAATAAAATAATTGCACCAATGGTTATAAAAGTTTGAATATTCATAGTTACAATCGGAAATTTATATTATTATCGATTAATGATAAGGATAATTTATAGTTAATTGCTACAAATACAATGCCGAATAGGAATTATTCATTTATCTAAATATAAGATAAAATTCTTTAGAAAAAATAAAAAAAGTGTTCTATTCTAAGACAATTTCTAAATTTAATGCAGAAATGGAATGTAATTTTTACATCATAAAGAAAAAATTTTCCTACTCGAAATAAAAAATTTCAATG
Organism: Ignavibacterium sp.; assembly: GCA_025056745.1. Classification (GTDB taxonomy): domain Bacteria; phylum Bacteroidota; class Ignavibacteria; order Ignavibacteriales; family Ignavibacteriaceae; genus Ignavibacterium. Next base: position 19,495 of record JANWVQ010000130.1, on the reverse strand, counting down.
CTTTGAACCGTGTGAAACAAATTTATTATAAAGCACTAATCCGATGATTGTTGCAACTCCAATTAAACTAAAAATTATCCAAAGTGTTGATGGCTGATTGAGATTATCAACAAAATGGACATAAAGATTTGCTCCAAGAATTCCACCTATGAAGCTTCCAATTACTCCATATAAAAATGCGTATCCGAGATATAGAGCTTTTTTATCTTCAGGTGCAATAAGTCCCACATAGCTTATGAATTTTGGATGTGCTGTCATTTCACCAATTGAGAAAATAATTATTCCAATCATAAAAACCCAGATGTTGGTGTTGATTGCAAGAATAGCCATTCCGGCAGTTCCCATCGCTATTCCGACAATCATTGTTGGAAGTGCTTTAGTATTTTTTACGATGCTTGAAACCACAATCTGTAATAAAATGATTGTTCCGGCATTTATAACAGTTACGTGTTCAACATCAAATTTCCAGTTTAGATTTATTCCAATTGACGATAAAATTCCATTTACAAAATTGTTTAATGATGTTGCATCAACATATTTTTGAACATACCAGAGAACAGAATCAAACATCTGAAAATATAAAATCCAGAAACCTGAGTAAATGACTATCAATCCAATAAACTTTAAATCTGTTAGAACAAGTGCCGCACCTTTCAAAACCTCTGCAAGTGATTTTGTACTCTCAGGTTTTGCGGGTTCTTTATAGATAAACAAAGTTGGTATTAACATAGCACTGGTGCCAATTGCTGAGGCTACCATTACATATTCCCAACCAAAAGTATTTTTAATGTATGGGACAAGAATCAATGGGAATAAAAATGCTCCAAGATTTATTGACCAGTAAAAAATTCCAAAACCAACAGTGCTATTAGTTTCATTTGTTTCTCGTGCAATTGTTCCTGAAATCATTGGTTTAAAAGCTCCTGCACCAATTCCCATAATTACAAGACTAGCAAAAACCATTGCATAATCTCTGGTTTGACTTGTAAGAAAATATCCAATGCCTAAAAAGATGAATGCAAAAGTTAAAGTTCTTTTATAACCAAACCTGTCTCCTATTGCTCCAGCAAGAATTGGAAGAATATATAACAAAGGTTGTATTGTGCTTTTAATTACTCCGACACTTTCTTTTGAGAAGTTAAGTTGGTCAGTCATATAAACTGAAAGAATACTCATCATTCCGTAATATGAACCTCGCTCGAAAAATTCCATTAATATTACAATCCAATAGTTTAATGAAAATGAAGTTATAATGTTTTTCTTATTTGAAGATTCCATTTTTTACCTGTTAAATTATTTTATTATCATTAATTCAAACTCACTTTACAACAATGTTGTAGATTTTATTCTTCACAAAAATTTCTTTGACAATTATTTTGTCATAAACGAATTTCATCACCTTTTCATCTTTTTCTATAATTGATTTAACGAAATCTTGTTCACTATCAATAGGGACTGAAATTGTGGCTCTAAGTTTTCCATTCACCTGAACTGCAATATTTACATTCTCTTCAATCAGAGCTTTTTCATCTATAATGAATTTAGGAGTTTCTAAATAAATTGATTTATCATTTCCAAGTAATTGCCAGCATTCTTCACCCAAATGAGGTGCAACAGATGCAAGCATAAAAGCAAATCGAGTAAGGACGTATGATTTTATTTCATCATTGCAGTTTTCAAATACTCTTAATTCATTTAATAATTCCATCAAAGATGCAACAGCTGTATTGAATCTGAAATTTTCAATCTCTTCATTAAATTTTTTCAAAGTTTGATTTACTTTTCTGTAAACTCTTTTCTCATCTTCGTTTAATAAATTTAAGTCATACTTATCAATTGCTTTTACATTTTTTAATTTTCCTTCGTAATGTTTAAATAAATCATAAGTTCTATTAACAAATCTATCGACGCCTGATATTCCTTTATCACTCCAATCACCACCTTGATCATAAGGACCCATAAACATCAAATACATTCTAAATACATCTGTGCCGTACTTATCAATAAAATCATCAGGATTGACAACGTTCCCCTTTGATTTCGACATTTTAGCACCTTGATTGGTTATCGTGCCTTGATGAACTAAAGTTTGAAAAGGTTCATCGCTATTTACAAGACCTATATCCCTTAAGAATTTATGAAAAAATCTTGCATAAAGAAGATGCATCGTAGCGTGCTCAGCACCGCCAACATACATATCAACAGGAGTCCATTTATTAGCTAGCTCAACATCAAAAGGACCGTCAGAGAATTTTGGATTCAAGTAACGTAAATAATACCAGCTTGAATCAACGAATGTATCCATAGTATCAGGATCACGTTTTGCATCATCTCCACATTTTGGACATTTAACGTTAATGAACTTCTCATTTCTTGCCAAAGGGGACTCACCTCCTGGCTTGAAGTCAACATCATAGGGAAGTTCAACAGGTAAATCTTTTTCATCAACGGGAACTTCACCACAATGAGGGCAGTGAATTATTGGGATTGGTGTCCCCCAATATCTTTGACGAGAAATTAGCCAATCCCGTAAACGATAATTTATTTTTCTACTTCCTATTCCATTCTCTTCCAAATAATCTATAACTTTTTGAATACCAACATCTGAGCGTAAGCCATTAAAAATACCAGAGTTAATCATCGTTCCAATTTCGGTGAAAGCAGAATTCAATTCATCATCCTCATTTGTTCCATCCTTAAGAATAACTTTTTTAATTGGAAGATTAAATTTCTTTGCAAATTCAAAATCCCTTTCATCGTGTGCAGGAACAGCCATAACACAACCTGTTCCATAAGTAATCAAAACATAATCTGCAATCCATACCGGAACTTTTTCATTATTTACAGGATTGATAGCAAAAGCGCCAGTGAATACTCCAGTTTTTTCTTTTACTGTTGAAGTTCTTTCAATTTCAGTTAAAGTTTTAATTGAATCTCTGTAATCATCAACAGCTTTTTTATATTCGTTTTTGGTAATCTTATCAACTAATGGATGTTCTGGAGCGAGAACTACATAAGTTACTCCAAACAATGTATCTGGTCTTGTTGTGAATACTTTTATAATCTCATCAGAATTCTCGACTTTAAAGACTACTTCTGCCCCTTCACTTTTACCAATCCAGTTTCGCTGCATCACTTTTGTTTTTTCAGGCCAATTAATTTTTTCCAAGCCTTGCAGCAGTTCTTCAGCATAATCGGTAATCTTAAAAAACCATTGATACAGATTTTTTTGAATAACCTGAGTTCCGCACCTTTCACATTCGCCATCAATGACTTGTTCATTTGCTAAAACAGTTTGACAATCAGGACACCAGTTAACAGGAGCAAATTTCCTGTAAGCCAATCCTTTTTTATACATCTGGAGGAAAATCCATTGATTCCATTTATAATATTCGGGGACACAAGTCATCAATTCAGTATTCCAATCATACATACATCCCATTTTTTTCAGTTGAACACGAATGTCTTGAATGTTTTTCATTGTTGAATCATAAGGATGGATTCCTGTTTTTATGGCGTAGTTCTCTGCAGGTAATCCAAAAGCATCGTAACCCATTGGTTCAAATACATTATATCCCTGAAGTTTTTTGAATCGAGCCCAACTATCTGTAGGTCCGTAGTTATACCAATGTCCAATGTGAAGTTTTGCACCAGAGGGGTATAAAAACATTACTAAGACATAAAGTTTTTTATCAATATTTGAGAAGTCAGTTTTGAATACCTGATTGTCTTCCCAATATTTTAGCCACTTGCTTTCAATTTCTTTGAATGGATATTTCATAATTTCTACAAATTTTAGTTATTGTTTTTTTGAAGCAGAACACCGATTAATACCTAATTAAAAGATTATCAAATATCATATTAGTTTAAGCAATTAAATCTATTTTCTATTTTCTATTTAAGTTATTAAATATCTCTTTTAGTTTTTTAAGGTTTTCCTGCCAGTCTTGTAGTTTTACTTTCTCTTTTTCAACTATTTCTGATGGAGCATTATTCAAAAATTTTTCATTGCTTAGTTTTTTTTCAACTCCAGCAATTGAAGTTTCGAGTCTTTGAATTTCCTTTTGCAATCTTTGTTTTTCAATATCAAGATCAATTAATCCCTCCAGTGGAACAAATATTTCAACATCTCTAAGCACTGCTGAAGCACTTGCTTTTGGTTTTGTGATATTTTTGTCAACTATTAATTCATCAACTTTTGCGAGTTTCTTGATATATTCAATCTGATGTTCTTTAACCTCATCTGACTTAATGTAAGCGTTGACTTTTTTTGAAGGTGCGATATTCATTTCACCACGAATATTTCGAATGGCTGTAATAATATCTTTAACAAATTCCATTTCATTCTCGGCAATTTCTTTAATCAGATTTTCATCAGTTTTTGGAAAATCAGATACAGATATACTTTCTCCTGTTTTCCTTGGTTGAATTAAGTGCCAAAGCTCTTCAGTTATAAATGGCATAAAAGGATGAAGCATCTTCAATGCATCTTCAAAAATTGAGATTGCTCTGGTAAGGACAGCAGATTTAATTTCTTCATTATCTCCGTATAATCTTGACTTAATCATTTCGACATACCAATCACAGTAATCATTCCATATAAATGAATAAATCAATTTAATCGCATTGTTAATTTCGAATTCATCCATAGCTTTATTGAATTGAAGAAGAGTTTGATTAAGTCGGGATATTATCCATTCATCTGCAAAGTCTTTGTGTTTATCAATTAGTGATATATCAGATTTGATATTCTCTTTATTCATCAATAGAAATCTTCCAGCGTTCCAAATCTTATTCGCAAAATTTCTCCCTAACTCACATTTCTCGGTGCTGAATAAAACATCTTGTCCGAGCGGTGCAAGATAGATAACAGTAAATCTTAATGCATCTGCTCCATACTCTTTAATTACTTCGAGAGGATCAGGAGAGTTGCCAAGTGATTTACTCATCTTTCTTCCTTGGGCATCACGAATTATACTTGTAAAGTAAACATCACGGAAAGGGACATCTTTCATAAAATGCATTCCCGCCATTATCATTCGTGCTACCCAAAAGAATATTATATCAGGACCAGTAACAAGCGTGTTTGTGGGATAATAATATTTTCTTTCTTCTTCAGTTTTGAAGATTGCGTGAGCCCAAAGCCAGCTCGATGCCCACGTATCGAGAACATCTTCATCTTGTCTCCAATTTTCAATATCTACAGGTGGGGTAACATCACAATAAATTTCATTGGTTTGTTTGTGATACCAGACTGGAATTCTATGTCCCCACCAGAGCTGTCTTGATATACACCAATCTTTAATGTTTTCCATCCAATGGAAATAAGTTTTTTCCCAATGCTTTGGGTGGAATTTTATTTTACCTTCTCTTACAACTTCGATTGCTGGTTTGGCAAGTTCATCCATTTTCATAAACCACTGTTCGCTCAAGTAGGGCTCAATTGGTACATTGCCCCGTTCAGAATAACCAATTTTTGTTTGATAATCTTCTACTTTGTGAAGTAATCCGAGTTCTTCAAACTTTGCTACAACTTTTTTTCGCACTTCATATCTGTCTAAGTGTTGCAACCATTCAGGGACATTTTCGTTGGTTGTTGCATCATCATTAAAGATATTTATGAATTGAAGTTTATGTCGCACACCCATTTCATAATCGTTTACATCGTGTGCAGGGGTAACTTTAACTGCACCTGTTCCAAATTCTTTATCAACATATTCATCCGCAATTACTGGAATTTCTCGTTCAACAATAGGTAGTTTTACTTTTTTGCCAATCAAATGTTTGTATCTTTCATCACTTGGATTAACTGCAACCGCAGTATCTCCAAGCATTGTCTCAGGTCTTGTTGTCGCAACGATAATAAACTCATTGCTATCAATTAAAGGATATTTAAAGTAATAAAGTTTTCCTTGAACCGTTTTATAAATAACTTCTTCATCTGAAATTGCTGATTTGTTTGCAGGATCCCAATTGACCATACGATAGCCGCGATAAATTTTCCCTTCTTTATACAAATCAACAAAAGCCTTTATTACCTCATAGTAATAATGGTCATCCATTGTAAAGCGTTCGCGACGCCAATCACAACTCACACCTAGTTTTTTTAATTGTTGTATTATGATTCCACCATATTGCTCTTTCCATCGCCAGCAATGTTTTAGAAATTCCTCTCTACCAATTTCTTTTTTCTTTAGGCCTTGTTCTTCTAAAAACTTAGTAACTTTTGTTTCGGTAGCGATTGAGGCGTGATCTGTTCCCGGAACCCAACAAGCATTGAAACCTTGCATTCTCTTAAAACGTATGAAAATATCCTGAATAGTATTATTGAGTATGTGACCCATTGTGAGCATACCAGTAATGTTGGGTGGAGGGATAGGAATTACATAAGGTTTTTTATTTGGATCAATTTCTGAATGATAAAGTTCGTGTTCGTACCAGTAATTATACCATTTATCCTCAACATCCGCAGGATTATATGCTTTTGGAACTTGTGAAAAAACAGTTTCTGACATTTATACACAACCTCTGAATAAAGAATCGTTTGTGAAAAATTTTAATTACTAATATAAAAAAAATTAAAAAGCGAGCATAAATAAAGAATTTATAAATAGTTTTAATTTTTATATGCAGATAAATATGCTTATAATTAGTTCCTTATCAATTGTTATTCTCTTTTTCAACTCCACAAATTTCTTAATAGTGCCGTAAAATTGAGAAATTTTTCTAAACGATTTTGAATGGTATGGCGTAAATTTCAAATAATCGTTTGAAACTAATCCAATCAGTCGAAACTATCGATACGATTAAACTAATATTGCAATATCATTTGAGTTCTTCTAGATTACATAATGTTTTAAACTAAATTTAACATTTGGTGTATTTCTCACCTTTTGATATAATTTAAGTATATGAATTTCAAGGATTACTTAAAAAGTTTGGGAATATCTGACAATCAGCATTTGATTATTCATTCAAGTTATAAAAAAATCAAAGCTGAATTCAATCCTGTTTCACCCGAAGAAGTAATTGATGAACTTAAGAACTTAGTAACAAAAAGTGGTTCAATAGTTTTTCCTACCTTTACTTATTGTTTCAAAAAATCAAGTTGTGATTATGAAATTTTTGACAGAGCAAATTCAAAAAGTAAAGTTGGATTAATTTCCGAAACTTTTAGATTAAGTCGAGATGTAATAAGAACTTCTTCACCAACACATTCATTTGCTTTGTGGGGAAAAATTACGGAAGATATTAATGAAACAAATTCTCCCGAAAGTCCACTTGGAAAAGAGAGTGTCCTCGAATGGTTAACTAATACCCTTAATTCTTTCGTTCTTATGCTCGGGACAAATTTTTCATCTTTAACCTATGGACATTATCTCGAAGTTGCTGCTAAAGTTCCTTGGTATGATTATTCTCCGTGGGGATATATGAATGTTTTACCAATTGGAGTTTCAATTGAAGGTGAACAACAATTGAAAGAAATTCCAGGGTGCGCAAAAAGTTTTATAAATTTTGAAAAATATTTACTCGAAAAAAATCTTATTCGTCAGCATAATTTTGGTCAGTTGAGTTCTTATTTTATAAGCATAGGATTATTATATCAGGAAGGTCTTAACTACTTTAAAGAAAACTATAAAGAGCTCTTGTGTCCGGCTGGAACTTGTCCTGCCTGTGATTCAAGAAGGAGAAAATTTCTATGAAAATATTTTTAGCAATATTTATTGCAGTAATTGTCTCAAAATGTTCAACGGATATTTATAAAAAAGAAGACTTCTTTTCAAGAGCGGTATTGAAATCAGAAAGAGAAAATTTTCTAGAAAAAACAATCAATCAAACAATTAACAAATCACTCTCTTTACCTTTAAATGATTCGACTGAAAATCAATACATCTCGGCGTTCTGGGCAATGGAATTGATTCAATTCAGAAATCAGATCTCTGATCAAGCAGTTAGAAATTCCTTAATGGATTTTAACAATCGTTCTTTAACATTTCAAAGAGCACTTCTAGAGGTTGTTTATTCACTATATCAAAAAGAATTTATTAATGAGATACGTTCTTTAATTCCTCATATAAACAACTCAAAACTCTTTGCTATGTGTATTCATTATCTGAAGGATGATCTTTCAATTGATAGTTTAAATCAATTAACCTATGAATTCGAATCGAAATTTATGAGAGCTGAGGAAGACCCAATTATTAAAATGCTTAAATATGATTTGCAAACCGACTTTCGAAGAAAAATCAATATCCCACCTTTAATTGATTTATTTAGAAAAGATTTTGGTTCAAATAAGATTGTTATTTATTCATTACAAAGAATCAACAGAGATTATCCAGGTTTGTTAATTATCAAAAAACCTGATGGAAAGTTTTTGAGAGATCATTCTGGAGAAATTTTCTCAGTACCACAACTTGCAAGAGCTATATCTGATTTGCCAGGATACATAACGAATGGTAATACTCCTGAAGGAATTTTTTCAATTCAAGGCAAAGATGTTTCAAAAAATATTTTTATCGGACCATCTCCTAATATTCAGACTGTATTACCATTCGAAGTTAATCCTAAAGAATATTTCCACGAAGAAATAAAAGACAGTATTTGGAATGAAGATATTTATAGAAATCTTCTTCCTATATCTTGGAGAGATTATATGCCTTTTTATGAAGCTTTTTATGCTGGCAAAGCCGGAAGGAATGAAATAATTTCTCACGGGACTACAATTGATCCAAACTTTTATAAAAATAAGTCATACTTCCCTTTTACTCCTTCAATGGGTTGTCTGACGACAATGGAATTGTGGTCTGTGGAAACAGGAAGATTGATTGAGAGCGATCAGTTAAAACTAATGAATGCTCTTTCGCAATTCACTAACTTTAAAGGTTATCTTGTAGTTGTGAATATTGATGATAAAAAATCTAAAGTAGAGTTAATTGAAATTAAAGAGTTAATTCTATTGTCAGAAAAGGAGTTATTATAAATTCAATTCGCTTTTTTTTTCAATATTAGTTTGAAATTTATTAATAGAATTTGTGTTCAAATCTGGCTATTAAGGGATATTAAATAAATAAAGTAATTACTTTAATTTTTCTTTCTGAAAATAGAATCAAAAATTTTTCCTAAAACTTTACCCGTTACTCTCCCAGCACCTCTCCTTGCTATTCTTTCGGCAATTTTGCCCTTTCTAATTGCATTAATGTCGCCTAAGATTTTGGCTAAAGTATATAAAAAACTTCTTATCTTACTTATGCTCATATTTCTTTTAAGTTATTTTCCAAATACTGCTAATCCGTATCGACACGGATTGATAGAGCAATTATACATAAAAACAGTTAATTTATACAACTGTGTTTTTGTAGGTTGAAATAAAATAATCGGTTTATCACTTGTATCATCACTGTAAGCTAATTTATTACCATTTAAATCATATAAAAATAAGTCAACATCACCACAGTCGATATCACAAGTTGCAATCATAACATATTTCATATTTCTGTAAAGTATCAAACTATATTCAGCAACTTTACCTTTACTCAGATAATCAAATTCTACCTCGTGAGTCAAGTTATATCCGTCAAGTTCTAATATCAAACCGAGTTGAAGTAGTTGCTTTGATTCAATATTTTGAGCAAAATTCTTTGATACATTAAATGAAAGAAATGTAAAGAGTATAAGTAATTTCATTATAACCTCCCCTGTTGATAATTAATTTTACTCAAAAACTATTTTTTTAATAAAGTTATTAACTACGTCTTTATTCTGACTAATATGATCAGTTCTCAAAATCAAGTAATTAGATTTATTTATTTGTTGCTCTTCAAACCATTTAGACCAGTATTTTTTCATAATATCAAAATCAATAGGATGATCTTTCACCGGGTTAAATTCGGCTGCTATAATTCTAATATTCGATAAATCATTATTAAGTCTTATAAATCCGTAATCCTCTGTTTCAAATACTGTTTCCCAATTTATCATATTTCTGAACTTTGTTAAATGATTTGATAATGGACCTATATAACTATAACGATTATTAATATTCATTTTATTATCATAACTATACAAATATCCATCAGTCAGGATTATAAGCAAGTTCACATAATTTTTTCTTCCATCAATACAATCATTTGTTACTCGGTGTTTGAAATAATTAAATAAATCTGAACCTTGATAGTAATTTTCTGGCAAATTGGAAAATATTGAATAAAGATTCTTAAGATTTTCTTCGTAAGTTTTTTTAATCGAGTGAAAAACATTTTTCCTTTTGGTTAAATCCATCTCATCAAATTTGAAATTTAAGCTATCAGTTAATGAAGAAATTTTGAAATAAAGTTCAGAATTCAACTTATCCAAAGTCGGATAATAAAGTAGTTTTATTCTATCTTTAGAATTTCCAACATTTTTAGCCTCTAAAACTTTCTTGAAAACATCAATAACATTTAGAATAAACTCAATATCCTTATATGATTGAGTTGGATTTTTATTTGATGAAATTCGATCTGATAAATCCAAAAGTATAGTTACATTCAAATGTTTATTATCTCCGTTAATATTTTTTTTGATCTGACTCTCGGCAGATTCATTATAGTTCTCTGTACAATTTGCAAACAGAAAAATTGCGATTATAATATTGATGTAGATAAAAATCTTATTTCTCATTATCAATTAACCCCTTTTTTACGAGGAAATTGTTATATCTAATATTAATTTCTCTAATTAAATCGTCACTATAATTGCCCTGCTTTAGATAATGTTGCCATCCAAAAGTATAATCAGAAAGTATTCTAACTATCTCACTTACACTGAAATAAATTCTTTCTGGTTCTTTTCTTGTAGAAATTGCGCGAGTATGATTTTCAGCTATTAAGTTATTCAAATGTTCAATTCTATTTTTGATATCAAATATTCTTTTCTCAGATAAGTTTATCTTTTCTTTTAATTCATTTTCCTTTTGATTGATTTTCATACTTGTGCTTACCAATTCTCTATACTTTGAAAAGACAAAACCAAATAACATATAAACACCAAATCCCAAAAGAATAATTAGCCAAAAGTTGCCATCAAATAATGCTTTCATCAAATTAAACTTTTCAACTTGAGAATAGATATTTATTGCTTTTGCTTCATAGATTTTTTCAGAGATGTGATAAGCCAGCAAAGCATCAGCAACAAAAGCTATAAACACACATAAAACAGTTAAATATTTATTTTTAATGGAATGAGTAGCTAATCCTATTGCCCCGAAAATAAAAGGTGCAAAAGTAACCATCATTACCGTTGAAAAACCCATTCTCATAGCTTCTTCAAAAGTATATGGATAGAATATGTAATATGATATAGTGTCCATAGAATCAGCTTTAATCTGCATAAAAATTGCACTGTAAAAAACTGACGAATAGAAGAAGTAAAGAAACATTGCTATGAATGAAGATAATAATCCCCAGATCCAAGTATTTAATTTATCTTTTTCTTGATGAATATATTTCTGTGGATTGCCCTTAAAATCTAAATACTCATCCAAAGCCTTTTCTTTTTCTTTTTCAGCTTTTACTAATTCATCTTCATTCAATCTCTTTAATTCTTTTTTGTAAAAATCTATTTTATCCGTGCATTCCTTGATGGATGACTCAATTTCAAAATTTTTTTCGCTCTGCTGAGATTTTTTATATGATTTTTTACTGATATACCTTGAGTACAATCTATCTAAGGATACTTCATAAGCATCGATATCCGCTTTTACATTTCCAGCATCTCTAAATCCGATAGTTCTATAATTTAATCTACTTTGCTCTGAGGAAATTATTGGCTGATTTATTGGTAACATTGTTGTCATTATTTAACCCCTTTTTTTATTCGATACAAAAATATTTCATTCTTTTAGGTTGAGGAATTGTTAAAACGTTTCGAAAACGTTTCTATTACTTTAAGCAAGGATTTTCAGGGTTTTTTATCAAAATGATTTTGGATAAATATTAAGGATATTTTTAGGATGAATTAATAAAAGTGTAGTGTTAAAATTATATAGAGGAAAAAACGATCTTTAATTAATCAAAAGATTTGAATCTGTTTAATATTAAATAAAAAGGCTATCTCAAAAGTATGTTGTATCTACACATTAAACTTAAAATTCGTCAAGAATAAAATTCTTTAAAACTTTTTGAGATAGCCTGAATTAACTTTTTAATCTATTGACCTTGTCCTAATGAAAAAGCTTGAACGCCATCAAATGCATAGAGATTCTCTGTCTTTATGGTATCAATATTATTTTCTTCAGCAGAAGTCAGCAATTGGATTATGTCTTTCTTAGTTATGTTATTACCATCTTTATGTTTAAAGCGGCATCTCCAGTGGTCAACACAGAAAGTTTCTTCAAAACCTTCAGGCCAAACTTTAATTCCTCTGTTAGTAATCATAGAAAGTTTAATATCATCAGTCTCAATTTTTTTCATAATTTCCGCTAATTCATCAGGATTAGTTCCAGTCCAATGAACAAAAATATCAACGCCTAAAAGTTCTTTTTTAGATGGAGCTTTTCTGACATATTTAGGAAGCTTTATAGCAGACCCTTTTTCATAATTGACAGCTTTTAGTTGAGATGGTTTCTGACCGAGTCTTTCAATAACTGCATCAGCAAATTCTTTTGTCCCAACTTTTTGTTTACTAATACCCTCTTTGAAAATATCGTAGGTATGAATACCATCTTCAATTGTTTTTAACCAAGCATTTTGAACTTTTTCTGCAACATCATTTTGTCCTATATGGACTAACATTAGAATTGCCCCTTGTAATAGACCAGAAGGATTGGCAAGATTCTGACCTGCTCTTCTTGGTGCTGAACCGTGAATAGCTTCAAACATTGCACATTCTTCTCCAATATTTGCTGATCCAGCAAGTCCAACGGAGCCAGCAATTTGAGCAGCAACATCTGAGAGAACATCGCCATAAAGATTAGGTAAAACAATTACATCAAATGCCTCTGGTGTGTCTGCTAATTTCGCTGAACCAATATCTACTATCCAATGTTCATTTTCGATATCGGGATATTCTTTCGCTATTTCATCAAAAATTTTGTGGAATAATCCATCGGTTTGTTTCATTATGTTGTCTTTTGTAAAACAAGTTACTTTCTTTCTTCCATACTGTCTTGCATATTCAAATGCATATCTTATAATCTTTTCTGATCCTGGTCTACTTATAAGTTTCAAACATTGAACAACTTCATCAGTTTGTTGATGTTCAATTCCAGCATATAAATCTTCTTCATTCTCTCTGATTATTACAACATCCATATTAGGATGTTTTGTTTTAATGAATGGATGATAACTTACACAAGGTCTAACATTTGCATACAACCCTAAAAATTTTCTTGTTGTAACATTCAAACTTTTATAACCACCACCTTGTGGAGTTGTAATTGGAGCTTTCAAGAATACTTTATTTTTTCTAATAATGTCCCAAGATTCTTTGGCAATTCCTGAAGTATTACCTGCAAGATAGACTTTCTCACCAACTTCAATTTCATCAATTTCGATTTTTGCTCCGGCAGCTAAAATAATTCTAAGAGTGGCATCCATAATTTCAGGACCGATGCCATCCCCTTTTGCAACAGTTATTCTTGTCATTGTTTACCTCATTTTTATTTTAAAGAATTTAATACTGAAATTTAAAGAATTATTCACGTATTAAGTTTATTATCAGCAAAATCATTCATATAATAAAAAGCAGCTTTTTTTAATCTGTCCATAATCGCAATTCCAATTCCTTTTTCTGGAACTGGCTCAGCGATAATGTTTTCTACATCTGAATCTTCCAATGAATGCATAGCTGAAAAAAGATTTATAGCACATTCTCTTAAATCTTGATTCTTTGAAAGTGTTATTACTCTTTTGAAACCATCATCATACTTTCCAGTAAATGAAATCAAACCACTTTTCGATTTGTCTATCTTATTCAAAATAGAATCATTTAATATATAAAAAGGCTTACGAGGACTATAATGTGATTTGAGCATACCAGGAGAAAGTAATTTTTTTTGATCAATTTTAATTTCACAGTAAGGAATTACTTTCTCTAATTCTTCTTTTGTAATAGCTCCATAACGTAAAATTTCAAAGCCTTTTTCATTTAAGAAAATAATAGTTGATTCAATTCCAACTTTTGTATTTCCACCATTCAAGATGAAATCCACTTCAGAAAAATATTTTTGCACGTGTTCTGCTTTTGTTGGACTTATTCTTCCAAATTTATTTGCGCTTGGTGCAGCTATAGCAGTCTCTGAAAGTTTTATTAATTCTCTTGCAATATCATTATCTGGAATTCTAACACCAACAGTATTTAAACCAGATGTAACAATGTCAGGGATTTTATTATTTTTTTTCAGAACTATAGTCAAAGGTCCGGGCCAAAATTTTTCTGCTAAATCGTAAACTCTATTATCAACTTCAGTGCAAACAATTTCAAGTTGATCTATCGAATAAAGATGAACGATAAGAGGATCGAAGATAGGTCTTTTTTTTAATTCGAAAATTTTTTCCACAGCATTTGGATTAAAAGCATCAGCACCTAATCCATAAACAGTTTCAGTTGGAAATGCTACTACTCCACCCTTTTTTATAATATCAGCTGCTATTTTTATTTGATTCTTTTTCTCTATTGATATCATCTTAATTTATTATAATCAAATACAAAATTATCAACTAAGGATTTTATGTCAAAGATTAGTATTGAATTATTGTAAGATGAGATAAAAAATCTTTGTTAATATTTGGTAGGAAACTGCTAACTAATTAAACTTGTAAAGATAATTAAAGGATAGGCTACTGATTGAAAATGAATCAGTAGCCTTTAATGAGACTAATATCTATAATAATCAGGTTTATAAGGACCCTCTATTGGGACCCCAATATATTCAGCTTGCTCTGGAGTTAATTCATCAAGTTCAGCACCTATTTTAGCTAAATGTAATCTTGCAACCATTTCGTCTAAGTGCTTTGGCAATGTGTAAACTTTATTTTCATACTTATCGTGATGATTCCAAAGTTCTATTTGTGCTAGAACTTGATTTGTAAATGAGTTTGACATAACAAAGGAAGGATGTCCGGTTGCATTACCAAGATTAACTAATCTTCCTTCAGAGAGTACAATGATATCTTTTCCATCAATTGTGTATTTATCTACTTGAGGTTTAATGGTGTCTTTTGTATGACCATAATGTTTGTTTAACCAAGCCATATCAATTTCAATATCAAAATGTCCGATGTTGCAAACAACCGCTTTATCTTTCATTAATCTAAAATGTTTTTCTGTAATTACATTTTTATTTCCAGTTGCCGTTACAATAATGTCAGCTTCTTTGACAGCATCGATCATCTTTTTAACTTCATAACCTTCCATCGCTGCTTGTAATGCACATATTGGATCAATTTCTGTAACAATTACTCTCATATGCGCATTTCTTAGGGATTCAGCTGAGCCTTTACCAACATCACCATAACCAGCTACAACTGCAACTTTCCCTGCAAGCATTAAATCAGTTGCTCTTCTAATTGCATCAACTAATGATTCACGACAGCCGTATTTATTGTCAAATTTAGATTTTGTAACTGAGTCATTTACATTTATCGATGGAATCGGAAGTGTACCATTTTTCATTCTTTCATAAAGTCTATGGACACCAGTTGTGGTTTCTTCTGATATTCCTCTTATATTTGGGACTAATTCAGGATAGTTGTCCAATACCATATTTGTAAGATCGCCACCGTCATCAAGAATCATATTTAATGGGCGGCTTTCATCACCAAAGAATAGAGTCTGTTCGATGCACCAATTAAACTCTTCTTCAGTCATTCCTTTCCAAGCAAATACTGGGATGCCCTTTGCAGCAATAGCAGCAGCTGCGTGATCTTGAGTTGAAAAGATATTACAACTTGACCATCTGACTTCTGCACCAAGTTCAATTAAAGTTTCTATCAAAACCGCCGTTTGGATTGTCATATGAAGACAACCTGCGATTCTAGCACCTTTGAGAGGTTTAGAATCACGATATTTTTCTCTCAATGCCATTAAGCCTGGCATCTCAGCTTCGGCAAGTTTTATCTCCTTTCTTCCCCATTCAGCTAAAGATAAATCTTTAACTTTGTAAGGAAGACTTAAATCAATTTTTTTTTCAGTTAATGTATTCATACACCCTCTATTTAATTATTTTTATTTTCCTTGCTCAACAAGAATAATTTATATATTAGTTCACTTCTATAAAAACTTCTTAAAGATATCAACTAAATCCAACTTTTCCCAAGTAAATTCTTCTTCATTTCTACCAAAATGCCCATAAGCAGCTGTTTTCTGATAAATTGGTCTTTTCAATTTTAATCTTTCAATTATTCCTCTTGGAGTAAGATCGATTTCTTTTTTAATAATCTCAGCGATTTGTTCATCAGGCAAAACACCTGTACCTTTTGTATTAACATAAATTGAAACGGGTTCAGCTACACCTATGGCATAAGCTACTTGAACTAAACATTCCTTGGCCATTCCAGAAGCAACAACATTCTTTGCAATATGACGGGCAGCGTAGGTTGCTGATCGATCTACTTTTGATGGATCTTTACCACTAAATGCACCACCGCCGTGAGGAGCCCAGCCACCATAAGTATCAACTATTATTTTTCTACCAGTCAAACCACTATCCCCGTGTGGACCCCCTATTTCAAATCTACCAGTCGGATTTACAAAATATTTAGTGTTCTCATCCAACATTTCTTCTGGAATTACTTTTTTTACAACTTCATTTATAACATCTTCTTTAATTCTTTGTTGAGTAACATCTGGATCGTGTTGAGTTGAAATAACTATTGTATCAACTCGAATAGGTTTCCAAGTGTTGTCATATTCAATTGTAACTTGAGATTTTGCATCAGGTCTTAAGTAAGGCATAAAGCCATCAAAGTTTTTTCTAATATCTGCTAATCGTTTTACTAATTTATGAGCATACATTATCGGCATTGGCATCAATTCAGGAGTTTGATCGCAAGCATAACCAAACATCAATCCTTGATCTCCAGCTCCACCTTTATCAACTCCCATTGCTATATCAGGAGATTGAGAGTGTATTGCATTTAAAACCGAACAAGATTCTGAGTCAAATTTGTATTCAGCACTGGTATATCCAATTTTCTTTACTGTTGCTCTTACAACTTCGGGAATTTCAACGTAAGCTTTAGTTGTGATTTCACCTCCAACTAAGACTAAGCCTGTTGTCACGAATGTTTCGCAAGCAACTCTTGCATCAGGGTCTTCTTTTATAATTGCATCTAATACTCCGTCTGATATTGCATCACAGATTTTATCTGGATGTCCTTCTGATACTGATTCAGATGTGAAATAAAATGGCATAATAATCCTTTATTTTTGAATATTAAGTAAACTAATTTATTATGCTAATTTAATGAATGCTTAATATTATATCAAAGGATTTGTTCAATACTACGATTAATGTTTTAGATCTTGATAAATAATAATTAAAAATTTATAAAATTTCATTTTATCACTTTAATATTATCATCTTCTTTGTCTCTAAAAAGTTACCACACCTTATTCTATAAAGATAAATTCCGCTACTTAAATTTGAATTATTCTTCAAGTTAAATTCAATTTCATTTTTACCCGCATCTCTAAAATCATCAACTAATGTCTCAACTTCGTTTCCAAGAATGTCGTAAATTTTTAACGTTGTGTGGAAAGCAATCGGAGATTGCCAACTTATCTTAGTTATGAGGTTTTCTGAAAACGTAGTTTTTCCAAAAGGGTTTGGATAGTTCTGATTTAAGATAAATCCATCAACTAAATTATCTTCTTCTTCTGTTGCAACAACCTGATTAGTCGAACGATAAATACCATAATAATCCATTCCTGCAAAAAGATAGCCATTTGATGTTGTTCCTAAACTTAAAACATAATTATCCTGATTCATACCTGAATTTAATATATTCCAATTTGATGTACCGTCAGTAGATCTATAAACCCAATTACCTCTTGTGCCAGCATAAACGACATTACCATCAATATGTAAGCAACTAAAATCAGGACCTACTGGGGCAATATTTGTCCACGTATTACCATTGTCAGTTGAATAATAAATTCCATATCCTGCAGTTGATAAATAAATTGCTCCACTAGAATTCTTAGCAAATTCAGTTGAAGTAAAATTTATTGGGAAGGAGTATTTACTCCAGTTATTACCTTCGTTAGATGATTTATAAATATGTGCGAGACCATTTTCATAAACTGCTAAGAGTAAAGTACCATTTTGGGTTTTTATTATTGAGTATACATTAGCTGGGGAATCAAAAATTTTATTCCAGTTATTCCCTCCATTGCTTGACTTATAAACTCCACCTTGCCCACCCGAATAATTTAAACCAACATAAATATTATTGTTTTGATCTACGTATAAACAATTTAGGCCTCCATCATTGCTCCAAACTTTTGTCCAATTATTTCCGCCATCAGATGATTTGAAGACTCCACTTCCAAGTGATGAACCAATTGAAAGAGCATATATATTTCCAAAATTATCATTTTTAAGGTCAATAACCCATTGAGATGCTAATCCGGAACTAAACCAATTGCTTCCATTGTCTGTTGACTTGTAAATACCCATCGCAAAGGTTCCAGCTAAAATTTGATTGCTACCTATTCCAAGTAATGAATGAACGCTATTTAATTGTGAACCTGATGGGAATGATGTTTTTTGCCAGAAATTCTGTCCGAAGATTTGATTAAAAATCAAAACTACCCAAGCAGTTAAAAAATATTTCATATAGTTTCCCCTTTTAAAGATTATATTAAAGTTGAAAAATTATTTAATCAACACGAGTTTTTTTGCTTGTATTAACGAACCAATTTGAAGTTTATATATATAAACTCCACTTGTCAAATTACTACCATCAAATTTAATTTCATATTTTCCCGCTTCTCTAAATTCATCTACTAAAGTAGAGATTTCATTTCCTATTACATCATATAATTTTAATGTTTGATGGCTTGCAATAGGAGACTGCCATCTGATTATCGTCATTGGGTTAAAAGGATTAGGGAAATTCTGTTCTAAAACAAACTCATCTGGAATATCGTATTCAACAGAAACTGTAGGAAGAATTTTATAGTTACCATCAATATCAATTTGTTTTAATCTGTAAAGAATTATTCCATTTAAAGGATTTTCATCAACAAATGTATAATTATTTCTGTCTGTTGTTGTCCCCTTGCCTTCAATAAATCCGATTGTCTCCCAGTTTGCTTTTGTTCCTAAAATTTTTCTTTGAACCTCAAAACCGAGATTGTTTAATTCACTGGATGTAATCCAATTCAAATATACTTTCTTATCTATTACGTCAGCTGTGAAAGAAGCTAATTCCACAGGAATAATTGAAAAAATATAAATTGCAATATCATCCAAATACCACCCATCTCGATTTACGGATTGATCCGTTCT
>JANWVQ010000108.1 GCA_025056745.1 Ignavibacterium sp. | reverse complement strand
TAGCCCAAGCAAATCTTTTGTAGGACTCTTCTTTAATTTTGGGATCATCTGTAAGTAACAAATTTCTGATTGCTCTTGCATTGTCATTAACAGCTACTATTATTTCATTTGCCCAGATCGTCTTTGGGAATAAATCATCAGTAATTATGTTTACTTCATCGTTGACATGCGATAAGTTTGTTATACCAGTGAAAATTACAACTATTAGAAAAAAAACTGGAACTCCAAAACCAAGTAGCATCTTTTTCCCTAACTTGAGATTGCTTAAGAACTTATTCATTTTATTGTCTCCTCTTTCGTTAAAATAATTTTTTACAGTTAATTATCGGAAAAAGGAAAATCTACTTTAGTAATCTGTATCGAGCGGTCAATAAAAAGGCTTAAAAGGACATTTATTGTTTTTTGAAGGTTATGTATTTCCTCATAAATTCCTGTTCTTTTAAGCTCTTCCTCATTATAATTATTTGTTTGAAGTTGATTTTTTAGATCAATTAATTTTTCATCAATTTCCTGAAAAATTTTACTTGTATCTTTCCAAAAAACTGTATTTAGTGAGTAATTCTCTAAAAGTTTAATTTTTTCCATTAAATAATTGTTTTTTTCGCTTAGTAATTCGATGTTTTCTAATAGATTCTTGATATAATCAGAATTTGAACTATTCCCTTGCATTTTTCACCTTACTATTGGAATATTAAAGTAACAGATTGTTTTTTCATTTTTAGTACTTTTAATTCTAAATTGAATTTGATAGATATAAGCTATTTTCTTAACTATTGATAAACCCACTCCAACCCCCGGTTCAGCAATTTTATTTTCACTGAATTTATTGAATTCCGAAATAGAATTTATTTCTTCTTTGCTCATTCCTCTCCCAAAATCTGTGATAGTCAATTCGTATCCATTTTCTTTTGGTTCACCATTAACTAAAACTGGTTTTTCAATCGGAGAGTATAATAATGCATTTTCAATCACCTCTCGCAATAAAACCTGTAAACACCAAGAACCCATTTTTAGTGTTGCTGGTATAACATTAAAATTTGTTCTTTCAATGGATTTTAAGTTACTGTTAATACTTTCAATCACTCTGAGAATTATGTTTGAATCTATTTGAACAGTTTGAGCTTCTAACTGCTGTTTATTATACTCTTTATAATCGAGATCATTATAAACTAAAAACTTCTCTATTCTATTGTATAACTTTTTAGTTGAATCCTTAATAACTCTGACCATTAATTTCACTTGTTCTAAATTTTCTTCCTGCTCAATAATATCACTATAGCCAAGAATAGGCATCATCGGGGTTCGAAGATCGTGATGAATTTTGGAAAAGATCTGGCGTTTTGTTTGTTCTAATTTGATTTTTTCTAACTCTTTTTTCCTTAGTCTAATTTCAACTGAATCTAATAAGTCTTTTATATTAAATGGTTTAAATATGTAATCATCTGCACCGAGAGCCATACCTTTTCTTAAATTCTCTTCATCAGCTTTAGCAGTTAAGAAAATAAATGGTATTAATGAAATTTTTTCATTTTTTAATATTTCACTTAGCATTTGAAAACCATCCATTTCCGGCATCATAATATCTGATATTATTAGATCAGGATGTGAGTTTAATGCTTTTTCTAATCCAATTTTTCCATTTTCAGCATATTCTGCTATATATCCCTCTGCATCAAGCATTTGACAAATATTTTCACCTAAAATCTTGTCATCCTCGACAACTAGTATTTTGTATTTTGTTTTCATAATTTTACCAAATCTTCGATACAATAATGCATATATTTTATAGTGAATTCTTCACAATTGTAAACAAGCGGCAAATTTTTGTTATTAAGTGTAACTAAAATCGATTCTAAAATTCTTAAGATTCTTTAAAGAAGATTGTGGATTAATAGAGATTAAGTAAAAGTTTGAATGAAATTGTATTTCGTAACTTGAAAATTAGTCAGAAGAAATATTTTAATTGGCCAATGGAGTAGCTATTATGAGAATTTTTTTTTGAATTTATGGAAAAATCTTCTACTCAAAATGAAAGGTTCCTCTTCGTTTTCTAATTTTATGAGATACGAAGAAACACCTAATTTTTCTAATTTCCTTATATAATCTGTATTGACTATAACGGAACGATGTATTCTTACAAAGTTTTTTTCTGGCAATTTTTCTTCCCAAAGTTCTAAAGATTCACGTATCAGGGTACTTTTTCCATCTGAAAATTTAATATACACATAAGGACTTTCTGCTCTTAAGAATTTTATATCTCTTACTTCAATGAGCTCTGTTTTGCTACCAATTTTGAAGATTATTTTATCATCTATGTTATAATGTTTAACTGTCTCTTTTTTTGATTCTTTAGTTTCTACTTTTTCTAATCTGAGTTTAATTGAAGCTAAAAGATCATCTATACTAAATGGTTTGAAAATATAATCATCTGCACCCAGAAGCATTCCTTTGCGAATATCGTCTTTTTCAACTTTTGCAGTAAGAAAAATAAATGCAATTGATTTATCTCTTAAATCATCCGAGATTTCAGTTAATAATTGATAACCATCTTTTTTGGGAATTGCAATATCGCACAAAACAAGGTCTGGTTTATAGCTATAAAATGATGCTATTCCACTAACACCATCAGATGCAGTGCTTACATCATATCCTTCTTCTTCCAAAATTTCTTTTATGTTGTTTTGTAATGTTAGATCATCTTCAACTATTAAGATTTTCTTTTTATTCATAATAAGGGATCCTTACTGTGAAAGTTGAACCTTGATTGATTTTACTTTCAACGTAAATCTGTCCATTAGCAATATCAACACATCTTTTTACAATATTTAATCCCAATCCCGATCCTTTTTTTGCAATAGCATTATCTGATCTGTAAAATGGCTCGAAAATTCTGGATAAATCTTCTTCAGGAATACCAATACCACTGTCTCTAACTTTGATGACTAAATTCATATCCTCCTCGGAAATCGTTAGATAAATATTTGTATTTTCAAATCCAAATTTAACAGCATTTGTTATAAGATTCTGAACGATATGATGTATTAGTTTACTGTCCAAATTTAATACTTCAGATTTACAGAGATTCTCGAAAATTAATTTTCTATCGTCTGGAATAGATGGTTTAAGCAGCTCGATTATTTCATTAAAGATTTTTTCAATATTTTGAGGCTTGGGTTGGTTTTTTATTATTTCTCTATCTGCCCTGCTCAAGATTAAAATATCATCAACCATTGATGTTAAATGAGATATCAGATTTTCGATATTTTGATAGTGAGACTCTAATTTTTCCTCTGTCCACTTTTTTCCATATCTTCTTATCATTTGTGCGGAAGTTAGAATCCCTGCCAAAGGTGTTCTAAATTCGTGACTTACTGCGGCAAAAAATTTTGTTTTAAGTTCATTTAATTCTTTTTCTTTGTTGAGAGATTCTTTTAATTGCTCTTCAAGTTCTTGCTCTTTATTAAGTTGTTCAACAAGATCTGCATTAAGTTTTTTGAGTTCTTTTGTTTTTTCCTCAACTAATCTTTCCAAATTTTCTCTATATGCTTTTAATTGCTGTTCTTTTATTATCTCATCAGTTATGTCTTTTTTAACTGCGACAAAATTTATTATCCTTTTGTTTTCATCCTTAATAGGAGTAATTACAGCAGATTCCCAAAAATGACTACCATCTTTCTTTACATTATAAAAAATTCCCTCCCACACATAACCAGACTTTATTCTATTCCAAAGTTCTTTATAAAATTCTTTTGTATGTTTTCCAGCGCTGAGAATTCTTGGATTTTTACCTTTTACTTCTTCAAACGTATAACCAGTTAATTCTGTAAAATATTTATTTACATATTCGATATTTCCATCGTAATCAGTTATAACAACACTCACTGGACTTTGTTCAATTGCAGAGATTAATTTTTTTAGTTCAATATCTTTTTGTTTTCTTTCTGTGATGTCAACAAAAGTTACTGCACAGCGATCAGGCTCAGATTGAAAAGCTGATACAGAAAAATGTTTTTTCAGTAATTCAGAATAATTTTCAAATGTTATAGGTTTTCCTGTTGTAGCAACTTCAATGTATTTACCAATCCAATTGGCTTCATCTTTTTCTATTCCAGGGAGAATTTTTGTAAGTCTGTGTCCTATAGATTTTTCTAACTCTAAACCTGTCGCCTCAGTAAATAATCTATTTGCAGCTAAAACAACTAAATCAATAGGATTACCATCGCTGTCTCTAAAAACTTCAAACAAAACGAAACCGGAGTTCATCTTTTCAAACAATGAACGATATTTCCTTTCTGATTCAACTAGAATTCTCTCATATTGAACTCTTTCTGTAATGTCTCTTAAAATGCCCTCAATAGCAATTAACTTGCCATTCTCATTATAGATAGGTAATAGTCTATGTTCCATCCATTTAATGGCTCCATCTTTTGTTATCCATCTTAACACAAAAGGCTTTTTTATTTCGCTTTCGGATTTGGAAGTGATGTTTATTATTTTTTCAATATCATCTGGATGGATTAGCTTAAGAGCAAACTTTGGATCATTTAAAAATTCCTCTTTTGGATAACCTGATATTTCAGTGATATGATCATTCAAATAATCAAATTTCAGAACAGGATGAAGGTTATATCTTAGTACAGTGTCTTTTACATTATCAATAAGCCTATTAAATCTTCTTTCACTTTCTTCAAGATATCGTTGAAGTTTTTTGTTTGCAGAAACATCTGTAATTATCAAATGTATATAATCTCTTCTGTTCATTCTTAAAAGACTTGTAAAAATTTCGACGTCAACTTTTTGACCATTTGCAAGGACGTGTTTTCTTTCTAAGCGATAATTTTTCTTACTCAAAACCTCCTTTATAAAATCTTTACTTTCTTGATATAAATCATCTTCTAAATCGAATATTGTTTTTTCCAATAGTTCATTAGCTTTGAAACCATAGAATTCACAAGCTTTTTTATTTACCTCCAAGATTTTTCCATTTTCAGAACTTATAATCATCTTTGGTGCAGAATGTTCATAAAATATTGACCTAAATTTTTCTTCACTTTGTTTTAGTTCTGATTCTAACTTCTTTTTCTGAGTTATATCTCTTGATACAACAATTACACCAATAGGTTTATTATTTTCATCTCTTAAAAATGAAACTGTATTTTCAGTCCATACGATATTGCGATTGGAATGGTATTGCTGTAAAACTATAGTCCTGGATCTATTATAATTAACATTTAGCTTTTTCTCATTTTCCAATTCTTCAATCAAGATGCTTTTAATTATTTCAAAGTAATCTGGTAAAACAACTTGATGAACACCTAATTTGATAACTTCCTCAGGTGAGTATCCAATTACATTTACTACGGATGGACTTACATAAGTATAGTTGAGATTAAGATCGAGGACAGAAATTACATCACCAGTATTTTCAGCAATTAACTTGAAAAGTTTTTCACTTTCAATTACTTTAAGTTCTAAATTTTTCTTTTCAGTTATATCAGTAATAAATCCCTCTAAAAACAGTAGATTTCCTTTATTATCTTTTACGCATTTACCACGTTCCCAAACCCATATAACATTTCCATCTTTTTTCTTTATTTGATATTCGAATTCATAAGGCTTATCTGCTTCTAAAGATTCTTGTATCTTATCCCAAATAAATTGTCTATATTCGGGTAAAATCAGATCATTGTAGCTTAAAGATTTATTTTCAATAAGTTCTTCGTTGCTGTATCCGATATAATTTATTGCGTTTTCAGAAAGATATATCATAGTCCAATTTTGATCATTTGCGCAACGATAAACAAAACCAGGAAGGTTTCTCAGCACACTTGAAATAAATCTTTCGTTCTCTTGTATTCTGTTAATAAAATATTTTTCTTCGATCAGTTTTGAAAGTTCTCTTACAAACAACTCGAAATTTTTTACATCAACATCATCATATTCTTCATCTTTATTGGCAACACCAATGACAATAAATGGTTTTTCTCCCAAGTATAAAGGAATGTTAATAAATCTTTGAATGTTCAGTTTAGATATCAAAGGTTTTGAGTAGTTATTATTATCAACCTGATTTTTTATAACCGTTTGATTTGTATTTATGCATTCAATCCATTCGCCAGCTTCTTCAAAGGAATAAATTCTTTTTACTTCTTTAGTAAAAAATTCATGAGCCAATTGATTGAAAGCTGTAAGATTTATTTCTTTATTTTCAGATGAAATGTGAAATAACAATCCTAATTTACTTTGGGTAAGCTTTGTCAGGTATTCTATTGAATATTCAAAAATTTCTTTGAAGGTTATTTTATCAATTCGAGAATAAATAAAGTTAAAGAAAGAATAAATTTCTTTTTCACTTTTGAAAATTTGTTGTAGCTTCCTCTCTTCGGTTATTTCTTTAATATTCGCAAGAACATATTTTTCATTTTCTATTTCTATTATAACCGCTGATACCAAAGCATTAATTTTCTTACCATATCTATTTTTAGCTCTAAATTCTACATCTTTAATATATCCATTCTCGGATATCAAATTAACAAATTTATTTCTATCCTCTGTATCATACCATAGATTCAATTCAATAGATGTTTTTCCAACTACATCTTCTTTCTTATAACCAGTTGTTTTTTCCCAAGCAATATTAACGTCAAGATATTTTCCATCTTTTAATCTACTAATTGAAGTTGGTATCGTTGAATATTCAAAAAAAGCTTTGAATTGATTTTGCTGTTCAAAAATCTTTTCTATTATTTTTTTATCCCTGTCTATATCAATTTGAACTCCAGATATTTTAATTGGTTTTCCTTTTAACCATTCAACTACTTTTCCTTTTGTCAAAACCCATCTTGCAGAACCATCATTACATAAGACTCTATGCTCAACTGAGAATTCATTTATTTTGCCGGCTCTAAGGTCATCAAATATATTTATCAATTTTTCTTTATCTTCATCTTTAACAAGACTGATATAGTAGGAAATTTTATTAACAGATTGATTAACATAACCTAAGTTATTCATCCAACCTTCATTAGTACTAATAATATCTTTTCTCAAGTCCATTTCCCAATAACCAATTCCTGCAAAATCAGAAACATCAATTAATTCTTGTTTACTTTTGATTAAGTTCTTCTTTTGATTATAGTGATTGTATGCTCCAAAGAAAAGAAATACTAATGAGACAGCAATTGCACCAAGATGAAAGACGATTAAATTTCTTTGGTCTTTTGCAAGCAGACTTTCATGCTCATCAAAAGGCACTTTAACACTTATTCCACCGCGTATATCTCCAACTTTATAACCTTGTTGGGAGTGACATTTAAGACAAGATTGCTCAACTTTGAATGCAGCAATATATCTTAAAAATTTTTTCCCGTTTAAATCCTGTAATTCGTGTTTTTCATTAGATCCTTTTTCAAATTCTTTTAATGCTTTTGCTTCCCAGTCATCAGGTTTATTTTGGGGATTAATAGGACTTAAGCTTACAATTCTACTATCAACCCGTCCAAATTTTCTTTCAAGTCCATGAACCATCCTTGTCATATAAGAAGGGTTGACTAACGTTAGTTTTAATCCTTCTTTTGTCTCTACATCACGATTAGGAACATTAAGATATGGATTTGGTGGAGTGTATTCTGTTATTGGAACATATACACCACCTTCAAGAGCAACCCACTTTCTATATACTACATCTTTTTCGAAGCTGTTCTTAGCCTCGCTTAAAGCAATATTATAGTGTGTCTCATCTTCTAATTTTAGTGAGTTGTAGAGAGAAAAAAGTATTATTAATATTATGAACACTGTTAAATAAAAAAATTGTTTTGTTTCTTTAATAAATGTTTTTACTTTTTCCATAGTTAAATTCCTTTAAAAAGAATTTTATAGCAATCTTGTAAACAAACAAAATTTGATTGATGTAAATACTTCAGAAGAGTATTGAGTTTTAGGTCTTTAAACATATTCGGAAGAATCCTTGTCCTTTCTAAAAATACAAAAAAATATTTATCAAAATAACTGCATAAAAGATGGCTTACATTTTCAATAATCGTTTAAAAATTAAAAGTTTTTAATTATTGTTTTGCAAATGTTGTTAATTCATATTTTTATTGATAATATTTCTTAACCAAGTTTTCCTTTATATCAAGAACATCTTTCAATTAATCATAAAAGCATCATTCGAATTAATTAAGAATGTTGGATTTTCAAGATGAGATTTATGATAAAACGAGATTTATTTTTCAAAATGACGTAACCATTTCTTTTTGAAGTTTTAAAGTGAAGTAAAATTTAAGATTAATTCGAAAAATAATTTTTGCACTTGACAAGTGTTCGTTTGTTCACTATATTTGTAGTGAACAAATGAGCATTATATGAAAAACAAACTGACTGAAAAACAAAAAGAAATTCTTAATTTCATTGCTGATTTCATCTCTGAAAATGGTTTTCCACCAACTTTAAGAGAAATTGGAAAGCACTTTAAAATTGCCTCGACCTTTGGTGTAAAAAGACATCTTGAAGCATTAAAGAAAAAAGGATATTTGAACATTAACAGTTATTCAAGCAGAGCAATAAGCATTAATAATTATGATGACCTAATGAATGAAAAAATTATTTCCATCTCTGAACGAACAACTGAAATACCTTTGTTGGGAAGAGTAGCTGCTGGCTCTCCAATTTTAGCTGAGGAAAATATTGAAGATAAGATCTCAATTGATAAAAATATTTTCAGAACCTCAGAAAATTGCTTTGCTATGAAAGTTCAAGGCGATAGTATGATTGATGCTGGAATTTTTGAAGATGATTTAATAATAGTCTCTCCTCAAAATTATGCTAAATCCGGTGATATAGTTGTTGCAAGATTAGAGGGTGAAATAACTGTAAAAATTTTCGATAATAAAAATGAACGAACTGTTCTTTTACCAAAAAATAAAAATTATTCACCTATTGACGTGACTAACAATCCCGAATTTTTCATCATCGGAAAAGTTGTTGGCGTTATTAGGTGGTATAATTGAAAGGAGTTTTTATGAAAACAGAAATTTTCCTCTACGCAATCAAAAATCGTTTTGAAATCAGGTTCTTATACCAAATGGAGGAATTCTTCGTAGAACCATATTACGTATCTTCAGATGATAAAGGAAATAAATCCCTCTTCGGTAGAATTCGTGGAACTAATTCAGTAAAGAAATTCGATTATAGATTTATTTCCAACATCAGAGTTTTTAATAACAGAAAATTTTGTCCAATTATACCAATAATTCCTTTGGCTTCATAATATAAATGAAATATGAACAATGAACTAAAAAAAGAAGTTGATGCTTTAATCGAGCAATTCTGGAAAAGGGGATATTTAACCGTCTCAAGGAAGTTTGGGACATATCTACCAGAACCTTCAAAAATCGGTGGTTATGATGTGGATGTTATTGCAAAATATAAGAATAATTACGCAATAGGAATTGTTTTAAGAGATAATGATTTTAGTAATATTTCAAAATTAAAAGAGAAAATAATTTATCTTGCTTCAAGGCAAACAAAGTATTCGCATAAAAATGTTAGCCTTTACATTGGAGTTTCATCTATTAACTTCATAAAAACTAAACAAATTATCTCAGAACTACCAGAAAATTTGAGAAAAAATATTCTTGTCATTCAATTATTTGAAGAACCAAAAATCAACACCAGAAAAAGAGAACCTAAAACAGGATTCCTTTTCTCTTAATGCAATGATGATTTTAAGTCGATTTGATAATTAAGTTTTGTTTGTTATAAATTTTGATTAAAGATTCTTTAAAAAAAAGATTTTAGTATTATTCAACTATAACACTTCCACCCAAGCAAATATCATTCAGATAAAAAACTGCAAATTGTCCTGGAGCGATTCCTTGATCTTCTTCTTTCATTTTAACTATTCCAAAATCTCCATCAATTTCTAAATTACAGTGGTAGAACTTTGCTCCGTGCCTTATTTTAACTTTGAGATTGTCGGTAGATGATGGTTGTTCAGCAATCCAATTAAAATTTGTTACTTTAAAAGTATTCTTAAATCTTTCTGATAAATCTTTTCTTGATACAAAAATCAAATTATTATTAACATCTTTTTTAACAACATACCAAGGACCTCCACTTAATCCTAAACCTGAACGCTGACCAATTGTATAAAAGTAATAGCCTTTATGTTTACCTAAAATCTTTCCTGAGTCAATTTCGATTATATCTCCCGGTAATTCTCCAAGATGATGTTTTATGAATTCATTGAAACTAATTCTACCAAGAAAACAAATTCCTTGACTGTCTTTTCTCGACATATTAGGTAAGTTGAATTTTTTAGCCAACTCTCGTATCTGCTTTTTATTATAATCACCAATAGGAAATAAAGCTCTTGAGAGTTGATTTTGGTTTAAGTATGCTAAAAAATATGTTTGATCTTTAATTGGGTCTGGTGAAGTTTTTAAGATAAATTTTTCATTCACTTTATCAATTCGTGCATAATGTCCACTTGCAACTTTTTCAAATGAAGCATCTATTTTATCGTAAAATTCTCCAAATTTTATTAATCTGTTGCAAAAGATATCGGGATTTGGAGTTCTTCCAGCTTTTATTTCTTTTATTGTATATGAAACAACTTTTTCCCAATATTCTGTTTGTAAAGGAAGGATCTCAAGATTTACGTCTGCCTGTTTACATACTGCATTTGCATAGTTTAAGTCTTCCTCCCAAGGGCAATCACCGAGGAAAGAAAATTCATCTTGTAGCCAAATTTTCAAATAAAACGCTGTTACATCATATTTTTTTTCTTTCAGTAAATTCAAAGCAACAGAACTGTCAACACCTCCAGAGAGTAAAACCGCTACTTTCAATTCTTACCTCTTGCATTTTTTCTTTTTACAATTTCATCTGTTAATTTTTTCAAACTTTCAATTGAATGCTCATAGATATCTTTATTAACTTTACTAAGAATTCCAGCAATTAATTTTGTTGAATCGGATATACGATGAGAAATTGCAATTGAAATATTTCTCTTGTCTTTAATTTTTATTATTCCATTTAATCTTCCATCGAATATTCCGCCACTGATAGAAGTTATTTCATTTAGTTTAATTGTTTCAACTCTGTGTTTGTTAAATATAAAACTAGAACAAACTATTTTGTCGTTATCCAACAATATCTTTCGAGGTAGAGTTTTATAAATCAAAAAATAAAATCTATTAACTATATAAATGACTACAATGGAAACGATAATAGGAAATATAAACAGCTTACTCACCTTTAGATTAACAAAAAAGATAAGCAAGTTGATTACCATCAAAAAAGTAATAACAAAATTTCCATAAGTGTAAATTAGTTTTATAATCCTGCCGTATGAATGTTGTGTCATTGAAAATCTTTTTCTTTTAATATCTTACAAAAATATTAAAGTAAGCTTTCTTGATAATGATAAAAATTTGATAATAAAATCTTCATCTTGTTCTTAATGGGCTATTATTTATTTTTATTTAACAGAATTTCAAGAGGTATAAATGAAAAGGGGAAAAAAATTTTTTGGCCACCTCGTATTTATTTTATTAGTATCATTATCAACTAATCTATCCTCACAGGACACAAGTATTACTGTTATTGCTCCCGGTTTCAAACATATATCAATTAGAAACTATTCTGTTCCTTGGAGCATCCAAATTTTAGAGGTTGACTTGACTGTTCCGGGAAATAAAATTACTACAGCACTCGCAAATGACAGACTCGGAAATGGCTTTGAAAAAACTTCTGCGTTATCAACAAGAAAAAGTGTAAATGGTAAAATTGTCATCGGTGCAATTAATGGAGATTTTTATGGAATTAGCGCTCCAAATAATCC
>JANWVQ010000076.1 GCA_025056745.1 Ignavibacterium sp. | reverse complement strand
TATAAAATGATCCTTACTGTTGAAGGCGAAA
Organism: Ignavibacterium sp.; assembly: GCA_025056745.1. GTDB lineage: Bacteria > Bacteroidota > Ignavibacteria > Ignavibacteriales > Ignavibacteriaceae > Ignavibacterium. The sequence continues at coordinate 7,194 of JANWVQ010000076.1, read as the reverse complement.
TGAATGAACAACAAATGGTGATTGATTATTACGATTTAGAAAAAATTATCAATCCGTTAGTTCAGGAGCTTGACCACGCATTTATGGTAAATAAAAATGACAAAATGGTTTTAGAATTTCTTGATCAAATAAATTCTAAAAAAGTTGTCGTAGATTTTGATGCAACAGTAGAGAACATCTGTCTTTTCATTATCGATAAAATCAAGAATGCAGGATTACCAAAGAACATAAAAGCAGTTTCAGTCAGAATTTATGAAACAAGGTTTGATTTCGCCGAAGAACGAATAGAATTAAATTGATGAAAAGAAGAAATTTCAAATCAAAGAAGGTTCAACCTCAGAATTTCAGACGATTCAAATTATACATTGAATATGACGGGACAAGATATTCTGGCTGGCAAGCACAAAACAACGCAAAGACAATTCAGGGGAAAATAATTGAAGCGGCAAAAAAAATATTTGGAGATGACTTTGTTGATTTACAAGGTTCAGGAAGAACTGACAGTGGTGTTCACGCAGTTGAACAAATCGCTCATCTTGATGTTAAAACAGTCCTTGCTCCTGAAATTATAAAAATGAAATTGAATGATGAACTACCATCTGATATCAACATTCTTGAAGTAGAAAAATCAAATTTAAATTTTCACGCACGACATTCTGCCAAATACAGAGTTTACTTATATCAGATTTCAAAGCGAAGAACAGCATTTGCAAAGAATTATGTTTGGTGGATAAAAGATAAATTAGATTTTGAATCTATGAAAAATGCTGCTCAAAAATTTCTCGGTATGCACGACTTTATTTCTTTCGCTGATAAAGATTCAGAAGAAAAATCAACAAAGGTTCTAATTCATAACATTGAATTGAAGGAAACTGATAACTTGATATTAATAAGGATTATCGGCTCTCATTTCCTATGGAAAATGGTTCGAAGAATCGTCGGAGTATTGGTTGAAGTCGGGCGAGGGAAAAAGACAGTTTCAGATATTGAATTCTATTTGACAAACTATAGTGATGAACCCAAAAAATTCACCGCTCCACCATCAGGATTATTTCTTGAGAAAGTTATTTATGAAAAAGAATTCACGATTGAGGAAATCGGACCAGTATTGATTTTACCATAAATAAAGCAGAGACTTGCCGAAGCAAGTCTCTTAATAACATTTTTGTGTTAGCTTCTCTTCTTACCTAAAAAAGTTTTACCATCTTCACTTAAGTTTTTCATAAATTTCTCTGGATTTGCTTTGAACTTATCTTCGCATCCTGAGCAGCAAAATGCAATTATTTTACCTTCATACTCAACTTTAGTCAACTCTGCATCAACTGGTTTTCCCATCACTGGACAAACTGTATTGAACACTGTTTGCTCGGCTTTAACCTCTGACTTATTTTCTGACTCAGATGTTTTGATCGCATCAACATCACAGTGATTTTTCTCCGTAGCAGATTTTGAATCAACCTGCTCTGTTGAAGATTTTTCATAAGTGCTTTTATCTTTTGTGCAACAAGCTTTCTGTGCAAAAGATACAGAACTTACCACTAAGAAAAATGAAATTAGAAAGATGATTTGTTTTAACATAGTTACTCCTTTTTTATTGTTTAATTAATAAATGCTTAATCTAAGTCCAATATAAAATTTTCTGCCTTCAATTGGACCCCAAACCAATGAAGCATCAAAATACTCACTAAATGGGTCGTTAGCAGAAATTATCGGATTTTCTTGTTTGAAATTAGTAAGATTTTCTACTCCAAAATATAAATCAAGATAATCAATTTTTTTAGTTACTTGAGCATTAACATTTACATACGAACCAAAAGTTTCACTCCGTTGAAAATCAGATGGATTCTGACTGGTTGAAGGAATTCTTCCACCTCCATTAACCAAAAACGAAGCATCAAAAAACCAATCACGATTCTCATTGAAATAAGATAAGGTTATCAGAGTTTTTAATTTACTCATCAATGGTTTTGACAAAAGTTTATCACCAATTTGTGTTTTAACATCAGTGTATCGGACTGCTGCAAAAACATCCAATCCCTTTAACAACTCATAAGCAACTTCAACTTGATAAGTATTAGAATATGACTTTCCTTTCAAATCATAAAAGCGAACTTCTCTTGCATCTGAATCAATATCAACCACTGTCTGCCTGATGAAATCCGTTCGATAAAATTCAGCAGTCAATCTTAATTCTCTGTCAAAGATTGAAAAATATCTTGTAAGATTTACTCCATAATTCCAACCTTCTTCATAAGTAGGATTATCAATAATTCTGAATGAACGTGAACTGACAAAATAATTTAAGTTTTCTGCGAAAATATTAATCGAACGATAACCTTTACCACCAGATAATCTCAAAATTGTATTTTGATTTATATCCCACTTGAAATGCAATCTCGGAGTGAAGAAAGTTCCATACAAATTATGAAAATCAACTCTTGCTCCGGGCATAATCATTATATCATCATAAGGACTGTATTTGTATTCAGCAAAAATTCCGGGACGAGCTTCTTTTCTGAGATACGAAGTTCCATTTAATTTTTCTTTGTATTCATCAAAAACGAAGCTGACTCCTGTTTTGATTGAATGAGTCTCGTCAATTGTGCAAGTCTGAAAAATCAAATTTGAATAAAATGATTTTTGTAGTGCATCATATTTTCTAAGACCAAATAAAGAATTCTGATTATGATATTGAGCGTTACTTATCAATCCAAGACTTGTATTGGTAGAAGGATCAAAAATATAGCCGTTCTTTGCAAAAAAATCATAACGCTGAGTATTTACATTTATATCATATCTTCTTCCATTTGATGAAGTTGAAACTAATTGTCCGCCTTTTCTTTCTTCATTTAATATTTGAAATCCAAAAATGGATTCAAAACCAGTATGAGATTCGTATTTCCATCTGTTCATTAAATTAATTTGCTTTAAATCTGGCATATCTCTGAAAGAATCAAAATTTTCATCCATAGACTTTGTTGTAAAATTTGAATGAGCAAGAAAAGTTGTGCTTAAATGTTCTGAAATATCAATCGTTGCATTTGCATTCAAATCGGTTTTATAACCGGAACTTTGAAAAATATTTAGATGATATCTTTCAAGGTCTGTTGGTTTTTTATAGTCAATGTTTATTTGACCTGCAATGGATTCATATCCATTAACAACAGAGCCTGCTCCCTTCGAAATACTAATTGAAGTCATCCAAGGACCCGGGACATAGTTTAGTCCATAAGTTCCTGCGATTCCTTTCATTGTCGGCATATTCTCAAAAAATATCTGTGTGTAAATTCCAGCTAAGCCAAGAAGTTGAATTTGCTTCGCTCCTGTAACGGCATCCTGAAATTGAACATCAACAGAAGCATTTGTTGTAAAGCTTTCGGATAGATTACAACAAGCAGCTTTAAGTAATTCTTTTTTCGTAATTACTTCTGTTGGTTTAGCTTCCAAAGCGTCAATATATTTTGATAATGATGAACCGACGACTAAAACTTCATTCAACTCCCGATTGATAGTTAAAACAATTTCCAACTCCTGAACATATTTTTCAACAAAAATTGTATCTGGTTTATAACCGATATAACTGACAATCAATGTTTTTGGAAAATCGCCTAGAGATTTAACTCTGAAAAATCCTTCATCGTTTGAAGTTGTTCCTATTTGAGTGTCTTTCCAAAAAATGTTTGCTCCAATCAGAGGAACCTTTTCACCTTTTTGATTTAATTCGTAAACGTATCCTGTTATTTCTTGCGCTTGTGCATTTAGCACTAGAAAAAATAATAACAGAATAAAAATATTCTTATTCATTTTTCTCCTGTTGTTAATTTTTAATCGAGTAAATATTATTTCAATTAGCTGACTAAATGCTAACTGATAAGATTAACAAACAGGCGTGTCTATTTTGAGTTGATGAATTAAATTAAGAAGATTACGACCAAAAAATGGAGAAGTAGCGATTCGATTTTGAAACTCAAATTTTAATTGAGATGTATTCTCACTTAAATCTGTTTCCTGAGTAATTATGAAATGAATTGGATTGACTAAAACTTTCTTATCAGCTGGCGGAAAAAGAAGTTCTTCAATTTTTTTTAGTTCAGAATACGATTCACAGCATTGCTCGGAGCTGGTAATTGATAAAACTTTTTCTAAATTAGGATAATAATATTCTTCACAACAAGAAATTTGCTCAACGATTATATCTTCAGAGCAACAGTTTTCAACAATATTTGTATGATTATCGTGATTACATTTAGGTTTATCAACTATTGAAACAGAATTAAAACTGTGAGATGAACATACATGTTTGAATAATTCTATTCCCACCCCTCCTAAAGTAAGCGAGGCGATTAAGTAAAAAGCAAAAATATGTCTTATAATTTTTTTCAATTGCCAATATTAAACTATTTCTAAGACAAAAATAAAGTTAAATATTTAATTGTCAATGGATATTTTAAGTTTCAATTAATTGAATAAACTGCCTTCAAGGATGAATAGCTTGATTGGTGATTGGATGATTGAATGAATTTTAGAAACATGTCGTAGACCGTCTATTCAAATTTACTTTAAAGAAAAAGGAATTTTCTAATTAAACTTTAACTTGATAATTAATAGTGACCTCAGTGGTTCAAATAAAAAAAGCCAAATTATACGCTGGGCATACAAATTAAGTCAATAGTCGCCTATGAAAGTAATAATTGCCACTAAGACACAAAGTCACTAAGAATCTTTGTGTCTTTGTGGCAAAAAATTTCTATAGATAAAAGATGGGATTGTTAATCAGATTTTCGAATTATGTCCCTTTTGCACAATACTAAAAGTTTGCAGTTATCATTACAAAGCTCCAGAAAGCAATATCTTCTCTCGGAGCGTAAGCTGCTTTCATCAAATCACCAGGGAAAAATAAACTACCTCCCCAAGTAATAGAAGTTCCGGGAACAAGTCTGTAAACAACCGTTAAATCTAATTCTTGTCCCAAAATATTTTTATTGGATAAAGATTTCTGATTAGTCATAAAATGATGGAAGTCAATCATAAAATTGAATTTCGAATCAGCTGGATTTAAAGCAAATTTTAAGTAAAAATTGTTTAAGCCCAAACCACCAGCATTTGCCGGGAAATAATCCATATATCCATAAAATTTATGATTAGTGCCATAGCCAACGTTAAATGCACCTCTTTTTTTAGGCTCTTTAGGATTGTTTCCTGAAAGAATATCTGCACCTGCTGTCAAAGTTGTTACTCCGAAGTTGTAGCTACCTTGAATAGAAGCTAAATAAGCAGCCAAATCTAAACCTTCCAACTTTCCAAATTGATATGCAGCTTCAACTAAAGTTGAAAAGTTTCCATAATTTCCCGAATAAGTTGTTCCTATTGTAAATCTATTAATTGTATTTGTATCTGGCTTTATATCTTTTCTATCAATTTCATAATAACCGAAGAGGTCAAGTTTACTTTTTTCAGTCAATGAACTTTTTTTATAAAAGCCATAAAGACTAAATGACTCATTATCTTTTGAAGGATTTGGATAAAGAGCAGGAGCAGGATTGCTAATTATTGCTTGTTTTTCGTTTACAGTAATTGCAAACACATCCAAATCTATATTTTGGGGGTCAATAGAAAAACGAACACCATCAAATGAGCGGGCAATATAACTCCAATTTGAAGCGCCAATAAATCTTTCTGTCCCATAAATCATTTGAAATCTTCCTGCCTGAACCTCTAAATCAAGATCAAAAGGATTAATTAATTTCACAAAACCTTGATAAAGATCAACATTACTCAAAAAAGTTGTTGGAGTTCCTTGTCCAAGAGCTCTCGAGTCTTGAAGCTGAGCGAAGAATTGTATTTTATCTGAAACAAATTTTTCAATTCCAATTCTTGTCCGAATTGTTGAAAAAGTTAATGGATAAGTTTTATTAGAAAAATCACGTCCATCAAGTTCTGAACGTAGTTGAACTTGTCCACTTAATTTCCAATCATTCTGATTCTGAGCTAAGTTAAATGATATAAATACAAAAAACATTAAAAACAAAATATTTTTTTTCATTTTTTACTTCCCTTTTTTATGAATATTAAAAATCTATCATATTTGATTAAAGAATTTAGTCTTGTTTTTAGATTTAATTCTTCTTACAAATATAATTTTATTCTTTTGATTTATAGTCAAAAAGATAGCCTTGTCGTTTTCTTGCTTCTTCATCCCATTGTTTTGCAGTAGTATTTAGAAACTCTTTTTTTGCTTCTCTAAGTTTCGTCATATCAAGTCCAATAAATTTTTGTGCTTTATCTTTTGTTGAAATATCGGGAAGTTCAACAGGATATTTCCAGCCTTGTTTAACAAAAAGAATTGCTAATTGTCTTCTTGCTTCTTCAGCTTTTTGAATTGAAGTTCCCAAAACACGAAGAGCTTCAACAGGTGCGTGAAAGCCCATCCCATTTGTTGCTGCGACATAATCCCATCTCCATTGTGCATGACGAATTAAAGTAAGAATTTCTTTCATTTGTTGCTCTGTTGCACCATTATCCCAAGCAACTTTAGCTTCAATGTGGGCAGCGGCTATAGTCTTTTCTGCAATCCTTCTTAATTCTTCAATTCTATCTTGCCTGTCATAGACATCCTGAATTAATCGTTGAGTATCTTCACGATGACAGACCTGACAAGTGTTTGCAACATTATTCAAAGGTGATTGAATATGATGGTCAGTAAACTTAACACCGCCTTCACTTTTATAAGGCATATGACAATCTGCGCAAGAAACACCTCTTATTGCGTGAATTCCGGTCATATACATTTCATAATCGGGATGTTGAGCTTTAATCATTGGCGCTTTTGATAGTGCGTGTATCCAATCGGCATGTTTAATTTCATCATAATATTTTTCCATTTCGTCAGCACTGAATCCTTTATCCCAAGGAAAAACTAAATATTTTCCATCTCCCTTGAAATAATACTCAACGTGGCATTGAGCACAAACCAGCGAACGCATTTCTTGTCTTGAAAAACTGTTAATGTCTTTACCTTGTCTTTGTAAAGCTTCAACTAAAGCAGGACGTGTAATTCTCAGATTAAGCGTTTTTGGATCGTGACAATCCTGACAACCAATTGGATTAACGTGCTCACTTCCCAAGTCCTTCCATTTCGCTTTATAATAGTTTTCAACTCCCATTTTATCCATCATTCTTGGGACATCAGTGCTT
>JANWVQ010000171.1 GCA_025056745.1 Ignavibacterium sp. | reverse complement strand
TTTTGGTGGAGTAGGTAATATTGGAACAGTATTTGGCACAAGAAGAACTGCTGATTTCTTGGCTAAAGCAACTTGGTGGTTGGCTGGAACTTTAGCTATTCTTGCATTAATTATTAATTTGTTTTTCTTGCCTGGACAGACAACTCAAGAACAAAGAAGTATAATTCAAGAAAGTGGTAGACCTACTGTCCCTCAACAACCAACTCTACCTCCAAGGAACTTACAGAACAAATAGAATACAAATCATACTTCGCTTAATTAGCGGAGTATGATTTTATCCATTCATTCAATTCTTCTATTATTTCATCTTGAAGTTTTCTATATAAATTATAACTGCCTTTTCTGTATTCGAATAGAATAGTAACAATTAAATCATCTTCATTTTCGGCCCTTAAGTAGCCAGCTAAACCAATAACACCATTTAATGTCCCAGTTTTCCCACGGAAGTTTATTCTGCCATTCATTCTATTTCTTAATGTTCCATCAATTCCAGCAATGCTTAAAGAATTATAGAAGCTTTCAAAATTAACGAGATCAAAATACATTCTTTCAAGTAATGAACTTACAGAAGCTGCAGTAACCTTATCAAATCTTGAAATACCAGAACCATCAACAATCTCTGTTGCAAATGATGGTATGTCATTCTTCTTTAAAAAGTCTTTTATTGCTTGTTGAGAAAAAAAATAAGTTCCTTGAGATTTTGAAAATTCTGCACCTAATATTTTAAACAAGCATTCAGCATAAAAATTATCACTATTTTTATTTATATATGCAATCAATTCATCTAATTTTATATGAGATTCATCTAATTCAATATGATTAGTTGGAGTTAATCCTGATTTTGCAACTCCATTTACATATATTTTTTTCCCAATCAAAATTTCGCGTAATATCTCTGCAATCTCTAATGCAGGATTTTTAAAGTTTACTTGAGAGTATCTACTTTTGTTTTTTATTTTTTTAACGACGGTCTTTTTATTTCTATCTAAAATTAAAGCGGAAATTGGTGGCAATGGAACATTGGCTTTTTCTTCCTCTATCCAATCTTCTCTCTGATAAATATTATCAAAATATGATTCATCCCCGATAACATCACCTTCAATTTTTTTTATTCCTAAATCTACTAACCTTTGTGCAAAATTTTCTAAATCAAATCTTGAAAAAATTGGATTACCAAATCCTTTCAAATAGATATTTCCATTGATAATACCATCTTTAATATTAAAATCATCTGTAAGAAGTTTTGTTTTCACCTTGAAATCTTTACCTAATAATTGAAGTGCTACAGCTGTAGTAAATAACTTAGTTACAGATGCAGGCACCATTTGTTCCCAAATATTTTGTTTATAAATAGTATCTTGATTTAATGGATTATAAATCAATATAGCAGCTTTTGTATCTGAGGGAGCCTTAGATATTATGTTTTTAATTTTGATTTCTAAATATTGTTTATTATTTCCAAAAATTGTAAATGTTAGTAATACTATAACTGTGAAAAAATACCTCATAATAATAATTTTGATTATATTTAGTTAAATATTTAAATACAATTATAATTTATAAATCAATCGATAAAAAGGTAATTCTAATGGCAAAAGCAAAAGCTCCAGTAAAGTCTTATCAAAATCAGGAATTTCTATCGTCATCTGAAGCAAGAGTCATCAGAATTCTTGCAGAATATCTTGAGCCACAATTAAGATTCAAACAGCATAAAATTGTTGATACAATTGTTTTTTTTGGTTCAGCACGATTAAAATCTCGAAAGGAGGCATTGACAGAGCTAAATAAATATAAATCAATGGATCCTAAAAAATCTGGATTTGCAAAGGGATTAAGAGAGGCTCAAAATGCTTTAAGTATGTCTAAATATTATGAGGATGCAGTTGAATTATCAAAAAGATTAACATCTTGGTCAATGAATCTTGAAACTGAGGCAAATAGGTTTATTATTTGCACTGGTGGTGGACCCGGAATTATGGAAGCCGCTAATAAAGGTGCAAAACTAGCTGGCGGATATTCAATTGGTTTAAATATCAGCATACCTTTTGAGCAATTTGTAAATAAATATGTTACAAAAGATTTACAGTTTGAATTTCACTACTTTTTTATGAGAAAGTTTTGGTTTGCTTATTTATCTAAAGCTTTGATAGTTTTTCCTGGAGGTTTTGGAACGATGGATGAATTGTTTGAAATCCTTACTTTAGTTCAGACACAAAAAATTAGAAAAAAACTTTGCTTAGTTATTTATGATGAAAAATATTGGAGAAAAATAATAAACTTTGATGCTCTTATTGAATGCGGTGTTATTAGCAAAGAGGATATGAACTTATTTTATTTCTGTGAGGATGTTGACTCTGCCTATAAAATTATAACAAATCATTTAGAAAAACATTTTATTAAAGGCAAAGACCTTTCCATTACTGAACCAAAATTAAATTTAAAATAAAAAAAGCTGCCCTTCATAAGTGAAAGTAAAAAAGAAATTAAGCTTTCACTTAATGGTAATAGTTTGGCAGCTAAATAATTACTCTAATTACTCTTGTGGAGGAGTTTGAGCACGTCGGATAGCTTTTAGTCTATCCATTCTTTTCTGAACAGATGGCTTTATATAAGCCGTTCTTTTTTTGAATTCTTTTAGTATCCCTGATCTTTCGTATTTTTTCTTAAATCTTTTCAGGGCTTTGTCGATTGACTCGTTTTCTCCGACTTGGATACCTACCAATTATATCACCTCGCTTCCTGTTTGTGTTTTATGTGATTCAATGAGTTTTTTAATTCCTAATTTTTTAAATTCAACAGTGATTGAACTTTTTCCATCTGATGTATAAAATTTATTAATTACAATACCGTAATCATCCCATTTTTTATGATAAATAACATCACCAACATTGTATGTATGATCTGGAGAATAATTTTTTGAGTCTCTTTGCTCAATGTCAACAAAGTCTGGTTTATTTGCTACAACGATATTATTCAAATCAATAATTTGGGTTTGCTTACAGCTCTTACACTTAGCCCATCTTCTCGAATCTTCTTCTGAAGATGAATATTCTCCGGTTATCTCAAACTTTTTAACAGCACCACAAATGCTACAAAATGCTTCAACATTTTTTACCTTGGGCATAATTATTTACCCTTTCAAAGAAATTTTATTTACAAAGTTATTAAAAAAAAATAACTTAAGAAAATTTAAAGATGTTTAGGGACTGGCTTTTCTGAAGATAAATCTAATTAGTTAAGACTGCAAAAATTATTTTTTACATAGTTAAAATCATCATTTGCTATAATGGCAAATATGTTATGGTCAATTTCGGTTAGAATTATTAGATTATTTGAATACTCTTTTGAATAACAATTACCAGATTCAATATATTCTAATAAGTCAGAATCGATTTTTATGACTTTATTAACATAATCTTTATCCACTTGAAAGACATAAATTATTTGATTATTCTTTCCTGCATAAACGTGATGAGCTAATTTTATGCCTTTATCTTCTGAAACAACTGCACCAAGTAATTTCCATTCCTTAAATTCAGGTACTATTGTAGAGTAATGAACACCATTTTTTGAGAAGAAATTGCATATTTCTTTGGAATTATCAGAGACATATTGCGGTGCTAACTTTCCATTTAATATTAAATTATAATTATTAACTGCCTGCAAAAGCATATTGTCAGAATCTAATTTACTGAAATCAATTTCAGGTGGTTTTGAATTATCAAATCGGTTAACAACTATCAAAATAATTGAAATAATTATAACTAATGCAGTTGCGAAAGTGAAAGCAGGCTTATAAAAGATATTTAGTAAAAAATTGTGCTTCTTGATAGCAATAGTTTCTTTAGGTTTGATTTCAGATAAAATCTTTTCTCTTAAATATTCGGGAGCCTTAACTTTTTTAACTTTTTCACGAACGAGTTTTTTGCAAAGAGATTGAACATCATATTCGTATCTAAATTGAGAATCAGACGAGATGAGTTCATTTAATTCTTTCTTAATATTTTCATCTTTTATTTCATTATCAACCAGAGCAGTTATCAAATCTTTATTCATTTCTTCTCCTTCAAAATATAACCCTTATTAGCAGCGTAGTCATATAATTTTGTAAATAGCATTTTTCTTGCTCTGTGCAATCTTGACCTTACTGTTCCAACTGGAATATCAATAAAATCAGCTATTTCTTCATAAGTGTATCCTTCCAAATCACACAAGATTATAACGGTTCTAAAATCTTCTGGAAGTGAGTTGACTGCTTCTGATATTTCATCATCTAAGAGATTGTCGTAAATATCTTTTTCGAGATGAGCACTATCAGTGTTGGATGGTTTGATGTTTTCATAGTAATTATCAACTTCTTCATAATCAACTTTATCAGGTTCTTTGGTTTCTTTTCGATATTTGTTAATGAATGTATTTTTTAATATTCTAAAGAGCCAAGCTTTACAATTTGTTCCTTGTTCAAATTTATCAAAGAATCGGAAGGCTCTAAGGTAGGTTTCTTGAACTAAATCATCAGCTTCATCGCTATCGCCAGTCAATCTGAATGCAAAGTTATAGAGGGCATCCATGTGTGGTATAGCTTCACGCTCAAAATCTTCGTATAGTTTTTTTTGTATTTCAGCTTCAGTCATAAAAATAAAATGTCCAATCGAAAACTTTAATAAGTAATTTAATAATTACTAATATTATAAATGATATAATTAAAACAAAGTTATGATTTAATAGTTCCAATAGGAAAGTTAATTATTAAATAGTTAAATGTGAGTCTAATTCTTTGAAAATTTATAATAAAAAAAGCCTAAAATTTAAGATTTTAGGCTTTAAGTGTGGGCCCGGATGGGCTTGAACCACCGACCCTCTGATTATGAGTCAGATGCTCTAACCAACTGAGCTACGGGCCCAATAAAATTGTGTGTGCAAAAATAGTAGATTTTGAATTGCTAATCAAATTTTAGAAGTAATACATTATAGTTTTATTCAATAAAATCACTTTCAAATGATAATAGTAAATAAATACAATATTTTATTAGACTGAGTTCTTTATCCAAATTGCAACTTTATGTTTTTTATTAAATGCACAATTAAATAATAAAATTTTTGAGATGCCCTTTTGTTATCTATAAATACAATAACGTTGTTATTGAATTGTTGTTTTTTTTACAACATCTAATTATAATTGTCGTAGAAAACAAAACACGGGGAGTCAATTATGAGGTTTTATTGGCTAAGAAAAAAGACTTTTGTTATTTTGTTAATCACCTTTATTGTTTCTTTGATCTTATATTTGATTATTAAACCTAATGTCTATCCTTATAAATTCAAGCTAATCGATTCTAAACACCTTGATACTTTAGAACACAAGCAATTTGTAGCTTATTATTCAGATTTAGACAAAGATGGTAAGATTGAAAAGCTATATTTCAATTATCATAATAAACTTAAATTTCCTTTTATTGTTGCACATAATTATAAAAATGAGCTTATAAATCAATTTAATTTTGAGGGCAATTTCCCATTATTATTTAATGTAATTCTTTACGATATAACCGAAGACTCAGTTGATGATGTAATTGTTTTTACTATAAAAAATGATTCGCTCTTCTTAAATACGGTTGATATCAAAAATCAAAAAATATTATTGAAGAATTATTTTATCTTAAATAAACCTGACAGTGTTAAGACTATTTTTTGGGACCTTGCCATTGAAAATTTTGTCTTTACGGATGTTAATAATGATAATAAAAAAGAAATTCTTTTTTCAGTTATAGCTGGCTATTCTGATTATCCGAGAGCAATTATTGCTTTTGACTTTGAAAATAATAAAGTTGTAAAAAAGATTGAATTTGGTTTATATGTCGATCAACTTCTGTTAAACGATATTAATAAAGATGGTAAAGAAGAGATATTGGTTTCCAACTCGTCAAGAGATAATATGGAATTCTATTATCCATATCACGATAAAACTGCGTGGCACTTTATAATAGATAAAGATTTTAACATTGTCTCGCCCAAAGATTCCTTTGGTGGATTTAGTTCAGCATTGCATTACGGAATAAATAACAGTAAAAGCTATGCATTTTTTTCCTGGGTAAATAAGTGTAAAGATTGTTTGGATGCTGTATATGAAGTTCAAAGTGATTTTAGTTTAAAGTTATTGAAAAATATAAAATTAAACTCAAGACCTACTAAAGTTAAAACTAAAAATGGTTATGGTTGGTTTGTTTCTAACCCTAAGAATGCTGAAATCTTTATTTTAGATAGTAACTTTAATATCATTTCAAATAAAAAATTTGATTACAATCAAGATTTCTCATTTAATATAGTAGATGATGTTGATGAAGATTATAGTTCTGAAATAGCTATTTTCTCAGCTAATAAACTATTTTTATATGATGATAACTTAAGAGTTATCGCTAAATTAACTTTAGAAAATGAAGCTGATCGAATCAATCCACAGTTTTTTCAATATGCAAAATCAAATAACAAGAAAATATTTTTCTGTAAGTCTCTGCTTCATCAATTTGAATATGAATTTATAAAAAATCCAATTTATTCATCTTTTGACTACATTTTCTGGAGTAGCAGTATATTACTTTATTTTGTAATTGGAGGAATATTTCAGCTTTTAATTTTAATAACAATATATCTCAATTTCTTTATACATTTTTTTAGAAAATCAAATGTTGGATTGTTATTGTTAAATAGCGAAGGCGAAATTATGTATGCAAATCCTAAAATTTATGAGTTCTTTGGTTTTGATGAAAAAAACATTAGAAAGAAATTGGCTATTGAGATATTTAATAATATAGAAGAGATTAGAGATTCATTTAAAAAATCTTTCAAATCGGCTGAAGTGGTCTCTGATATTTTTTATTATTCATCTGACAAGTATCAAATAAATGGTAAATTGAATATCACTCCATATAAATTTTTATTAAATAAAATCATCATAGGTTATTTGGTCGAGTTCGAGAACTTTACTCAAGCTATTCTTCAGGATAGAGTTAAGGTTTGGGCAAAATATGTCCAAAAAATTGCTCACGATATTAAAACTCCTCTTTCATCAGTTATACTTGGGATAGAAAATATCAGGAATTATTTGAACAAGAAAGAACAGGCACAAAATAATCTAAATGAAGATTTTGAATTGCTGCTCAAACAAACAAAACGAATTATGAACTCTACTAAAAGTATACTTCAGCTGAGCAATCTTGAACTGATAAATTTTCAGGTGGTTTATATTGATAAAGTAATCGATGATGCATTAGAAAAATTTTCGAATAAATTTAAATCAAATAATATTGACTTAGTAAAAAACATTAATTCAGATGGAAATCCGATTTGGGCAGATCCTTCGCAACTAATTCAAGTTTTTCAGATTTTGTTAGAAAATGCTATTGATGCAATTTCTGACAATGGCCAAATAAAAGTAACAACCTCTATCAACAAAAATTCCAACACACTTATAACTTCAATTTCTGATAATGGCTGTGGCATTAAACCAGAACTTAAAAGCAAGATTTTCTCTCCTTACCTGACAACTAAATACGATGGCACAGGAATTGGTTTATATCTTGCTAAAATGATAGTCGAAACTCATAATGGTAAAATCTACTTTGAAAGTGAATTAAATAAAGGTTCGACCTTTTATGTTGATTTACCTTTATTAAACAAAGAGGAGGTTCTAAGCAATGTGTAAAAAAATACTTGTAATAGATGATGATGAAGATTTTTTAGTTACCATTAAAAAATTTCTTACAGAATATAACCCTGATTGGAGTGTAGATATTGCAAATTCTTCATACAAAGGTGAAAATCTAATTAGAACAAATAATTATGATACAATTTTACTTGACATCAAAATGGAAGGAGAGGATGGTGTCAGTCTCCTTGAAAAATTTAAAATTGAGATACCGACTATCCCCATAATAATGGTCTCCGGTCAAAGTTCAATTACAATAGCAATTGATTGCATTCAAAAAGGAGCTTTGGATTATATCGAAAAACCTGTTGATAAAAACAGATTAGTGATTTCTCTGACAAAGGCATTAAGTCTAAGACAAGTGCTGCAAGATTCTAAAGATTATAAAGATATTATTTCAAAAGAACTTGAAATTGTTGGTGTATCAGATTCTATCAAAAGAATTAAGGAATTAATATCAGCTATTGCTCCAACAGATATACCAGTTTTAATAACAGGGGAAAGCGGAACAGGAAAGGAAATTGTTGCCAAAGCAATTCATCAACTTAGTAAAAGAAAAGATAATAAAATGTTAGCGTTAAATTGCTCAGCTATTGCTGATGGACTAATAGACAGTGAACTATTTGGACACGAAAAAGGGGCTTTCACTGGTGCTTTGAGTAATAAAATTGGATTCATCGAGTCGGCTAATAACAGTACTATTTTCCTCGATGAAATTGGAGATATGAAATTAGAAACTCAAGCTAAGTTATTAAGAGCTATCGAAAATAAAGAAATATTTAGAGTAGGAAGTACTAAGGAAATTAAAGTTGATGTAAGATTTATCACTGCTACAAATAAAAATCTCAAAGACCTTATCCGCCAAGGAAAATTTAGAGAAGACCTATATCATAGAATAAAAGGATTTGAAATTAATCTACCTCCACTTCGTGAAAGAAAAGAAGATATTCCTTTACTTACAAAACATTTTGCTGATTTATATGCTCGTAAGAACAACATAGAAAATTTAACAATCGACGAAAGCGTTTATAAATATCTCCAGACTTTAGATTGGAACGGAAATGTAAGAGAATTAAAACATTTTGTAGAAAATCTCATTTCATTATCATCTAAAGATAAAGTTGGTATTGTTGACTTATTAAAAATGCTTGAGTTCAATAATAAATCTAATTATAAAATCAATAACCAATCTATTAATTTTTACAAAGAGATGATTAAAAATATTGAAAAAGAATTCTATCTTTCAGTATATACAAGAAATGATATGAATATTAAAAAAACCGCAGAAGAACTTGGAATTGATAGAAGTAATCTTTATAGAAAGTTAAAAGAATACCAAATTATTTAAAATAAATTCACTAAAACTAAATTAAGGAGATAAAATTATGGCAAACCAAAATCTAATCTCAGCTGAATTTCCAATTGAAAAAGTTCAAAACATAATAAACAAAATCCGAGAAATAAGAAATGAGCTTAATTTTTTAGCTAAATTAAATGCTGAGGAGAAAAAAGAGCTAATAAAACTCGGTAACCGATTAGAACCTTTTGTTGAAAAAGCAAAATCCGTATTGGATATGCATCCTGAAATTATGTCTCCACTATTTAATGCCGAAGAATTTCGACGTGATTTTCAACTTATGAAAAATTTAATGCCTATTTTGGAAGAATTAAATAGCTTAAGAGAAGCTGTTGAGGATACAATTTTCTTATCTGGAAGCGACTGTTTATCTTCTGCCTTAGAAGTATACTCAGCAGTTCAATTAAATAGGGATAAAATTCCCGGAATGGATACCGCCTATCAAGAGATGAAGGAATTCTTCAGCAAATCGAAGAAGAAATCACCCCAAAACCCACAATCTTAGTAAAATCCTAAAAATGTATAGAAAAACATACATTTTTAATCTCCGGAGATTAAAATTCAATCTCCGGAGACTAATTTTTAATCTCCCGAGATTAATTTTCAATCTCCGGAGACCAAATTTCAATCTCCGGAGACTAAAATTCAATCTCCCGAGACTAAGATTTAATCTCCTGACATTAATTTTCAATCTCCGGAGACTAAAATTCAATCTCCCGAGACTAAAATTTAATCTCCTGACATTAATTTCTAATCTCCGGAG
>JANWVQ010000169.1 GCA_025056745.1 Ignavibacterium sp. | reverse complement strand
TACCAGTATTGAGATTGGGAGGTAAATTCTCTTCATAAGGGAACCAATAATTATCAGCTACAGAATTCAAATCAAATTCTATCTCGAGCTTTTCAAAAGTTCCAACCTGTCGGGTAGAAAAGATAAAATTTCTCAACTCGGGGCCAGAGTAATTTGAAGGTTTTCTATACACTCTGAACTCTCTTTTATAAAATATATCATTCGGTAGACGGGCTTGCAGAATAATATCATTTTTACCGTATCTCAGAGGTAAATTAAAAGAAAAACTATTTTGCATTACAGAAAGAAAACCACTTTGATGATTTTTTTCATTAAACCAAATAAATTCAATTGGTGATGAAGATACAGTTCCTTGTATGCTTATCTGAGGAAGCTCAGTTTCATAATAATTTCCTTGAAATGGAGAGGTTATATTAATTTCAAAGTTTTGTGAACCATAAACAAAAACATTAACTGAAGATGAAACAACTGCTCCATCATCGTCAAGTAGAATCGCAGTTATTGTATTATAGCCTAGTGTATAAAAAGTATGAGTTGCCTGATTTCCTTCATAAAATCCACCATCACTTGTTTGAAAATAAAAACCCATTATCACACCATCTAAGTCAAATCCACTTAAATTCATATTTACAACAAGTGGTAAGTTTCCGGAATTAGGATCTACAATAAAGTTAGTTAAAACAGGTGAGATATTGTTTTGACTTTTCTTGAACAATTTAACATCATCTATATTAAATGAAGAATTCCATCCATTACCACCAAAAAATCCTATTTGCAATCTTACTATGGTTGAATTTCCAGAATTAAAATTAACAACAAATTGCAACCACTTGTTAATTGGTCTATTATTTGGATTTATGAATATTGATTGTCCTAACAAAATCCAATTATAATCAGTAACACTACATAATGCCCCTCCCCAATCATCACCAGAGAAATTGTCACGCAGATAAATCCAAAATGTGACTTTATAATTAGTGTTTTGCTGAACATTAATTAATTGGTTTATCATTCCGTGTGAATTAGTAAAGTAAGCAGAATAATTTCCAGAATGTTTGATTATACTATCAAGTATAGCAGGATTATCCCAACAATTAAAGCCATTTTCAAAGTCCCCATTAATAACAAGATTATGAGGTGGACTTTGAGCGAAAATATTTAAGGCAAAAAATAAGAATAATAACTTAAGTGAATATTTCATTTAAGATAAACCGACTTTAATATTTTTTGAAAATAACTTTTTGAAT
>JANWVQ010000138.1 GCA_025056745.1 Ignavibacterium sp. | reverse complement strand
AAAATCAACAGGATGGTTCAATATTATGCAAAAAGACCACAAGTTCAAGAAAGATTAACAGTTCAGATAGCCAGCGAATTAAAAGAGATGTTGAATACAGAAGATGTTGCAGTATTGATAGATGCAGAACACCTTTGCGTCGCTTCTCGTGGTGTTCAGGATGTATCAAGTTCTACTGTTACTTCAAGTTATCACGGTAAATTCTTAGATCCAAATGTTAGAGACGAATTCTTAAAGTACGTTTATCAATCAGTTAGATAAATATTTTTATTAAGTTAAGCTAACATTTAATCCTAACATCAACTGCAAGAATTTCGTGGTCTTGAGTTATAATGAGCGGATTAATATCCAATTCCTTTATCTCGTCATAATCAATAACCATTTGAGCTAAATTTTTCAATATTAATTTTATTGAATTAATATCAACAGATTTTTCTCCTCTAACACCTTGAATAATTTTCCCAATTTTTGTTGAATTGATTAAGTTCTCAAGATCACTTTCGTTTAAGTATGCAGAACAAATTTTAACATCATCAATGTACTCTACGTATTTCCCTCCACTTCCAAACATTATCATCGGTCCAAAGCTTTTATCACGAAAAGCACCAATTAATAATTCAAACTTTGTTTTTAGATAATCTTGAATAAGTAATTTTTCTAATCTTAAACTTTTCATTTCTAATTTCACTTTTAACTGATTGATTGCAGCTTTTAATTCTTCAAAGTTTTTAACATCAACAATAACAGCTCCCAATTCAGATTTATGAATAATTTCATCACCTATGGCTTTAATTACTATTGGATATTTTATATCAATTTTTTCAATCTCATCAATAGAAATTGTTTTCTGTTCAACAGTTGGAATCGAATAACTTTTCATCAGTTGGTTTACTAAAGATTGTGATATGAATTTTCCATTAAACTCACTTAAATCATATTTTTTATTGAAAAGATTTTTTTTCAATCGTTCTGAGTTTTTAGATGCATTTTTATGAAAGAGCATATTTTTAATTACAATTGAAACATCCTCAGGATTTCTGAAAAGAGGTTTCCTTGATTTTGAATTTAGACGATATTCTTCCCAAAATTCAGGAAGAGGCATTACAATCTGAAATACAGGTTTATCACCGTTAATTGAATTAACAGTCTCTACAACATTAAAAGCTTCAACCATAATCGGTTCTACAAAAAGTGATATTACAGAGTCAACATTATCATCAGATAAAAGTATTTCAATTACAGATTTAAATTGCTCAGCTGTACCGCCAGGTAGTAAATCAATTGGATTATTAACACTCCCTTCAGGATGAACGATTTGTCTGAGTTTTTCTTTAGTTGAATTAGAGATTTCAGCGAGTTGAAGATTATTCTTTTCAAATGTATCAACAGTAAGAATAGCTGGCCCTCCTGCATTTGTGACAACAGCAACTTTATTACCTTTTGGAAGAGGGAAATCTTCAAATCCTTTTGCTGTATTGAACATATTATTCAAATTGTCTGTACGAATAATTCCAAATTGATTTAAGATCGCATCTACAACTTTATCAGAAGTTGCCATTGCGCCTGTATGAGATGATGCAGCTTTAATACCACTTTGAGTTCTTCCACTTTTAAGTATTATAACAGGTTTTGAAACTTCATTTTCGATAAAATATTTAATAAACTTTTCACCATTTACGAAACTTTCCAAGTAGAAACAGATTATTTTTATATCGTCATTAAAGTTCCAATAATCTAATAAATCTAATTCATTGACATCAGCTTTGTTTCCTACACTTATAAAATGACCAAATCTAATATCTGTTAGTCTTAGTGAATTTAGAATTGCAGCACCAATAGCACCACTTTGAGAACAAAAGGCAATATTTCCCTGTCGAGGTTTTTCTGCAACAAAAGTAGCATTCATTTTAATTTGTTCATTCGTGTTTATTATTCCCATACAATTGGGACCAACCAATCGAGCATTTGAGTTTTTTATAATATCAACTATTTTTTTTTCAGCTTGCTCACCTTCATAACCTGTTTCTTTAAATCCAGCCGTGATAAGAATTATTGCTTGAACTTTTTTCTGAAGTAATTCATTTAGACTTTCTTCGACAAACTGTTTAGGCACCATTAAAATTGCTAAGTCTATATCATCATCAATATTTTTAACTGATTTATAACATTTTATTCCAAAGATTTCATCAGCTTTTGGGTTTATGAGAAAAACTTTACCTTTATATTCATAATCTATTATGGATTTTGTTAACTCGAAGCCAAGGCTTTTTGGTTTTGAAGAAGCGCCTACGATGCATATTGACTTTGGATAAAAGAATTTTTCAAAGATATTATTCATTGTCTCTCCTAAAAGAATAAAAAATATGTTTCAAAATTACTCAATAAAAAATCCTTCTTTCTAAATAATAATTTTATAAAAAACATAAGTTGCTATTTGAAATAAATTGACAACAATTTATTTTTAAGTTAAAATTTAGGAGGCAATATGGAAGATTTGAGAAGCATTCTAAAAACTACGGTTGTCCATTCAGTCCAAGTTGGTACTAAAGTTATTGATGTTGTAAAATTTATGGCTGAAAAATCAGTTGGACTTGTACCCGTCCTAGATGGAGATAAATTAGTTGGGGTTTTTTCTGAAAGAGACTTAGTTAAAAGAATTATTGCAATTGATAAAGATGTTAAAGAAACAATCGTTGATGATGTAATGTCAACAAATTTAGTTATAGCAAAAGTTAATGAAACACCCGCAGAAGCTTTAGCTAAAATGAAACAAGCCGGGACAAGACACATCTTGGTAATCGATAACGAAAAACTTATTGGTGTTTTATCAATGAGAGATTTACTGGAGGTCGATTTACTTCAATGTAAAACAACTGTTGAAGTCTTGAATAATTATATTTATTCGAAGTAAATTTAATCGGCTGTCTAAAAAGCAAATGTTCTAAAAACCCTTTTTAGACAGTCCTCAATGCTTATAATTTTTTTCTCCAGCTTCGATTCTTAAATTCAAATAATTTTGCTTTGGTGGCAAAGGACAAGTAGCAAACTTTGTAAATACACAAGGTGGATTATATGCTTTGTTGAAATCCAAAATTAAATTACCATTTGAATCTGGTTTATCAACATACATAAATCTGCCACCACCATAAGTTTCTTCCCCACTTGTTCTATCTGCAAAAATTAAAAATAGCTTGTCACCTTCATCCAAAGCATCTATTTTATAAAACTTTTCTCCAACTTGAAAAACAACCGCACCCGGAGATAATTCTTTATTCATTTGACCAAGAACATTTGGAACAATTATTTCTTTAGGAGGAATGTATTGTTGAAACCTTGCTTTTAGTCTCCATTTTTCCGTAACAGGAAATCTTTCAATTCCAGAAAAATTTTTTACTAATGGAGATTCTAAATCTCTGAATCTTACTCCATACAAAGTATCACGAATAATTAAATTCCATCGAATAGTAGAATATTGAAATACAGTCATATTAGGCTTTTGATCATCGATCATTTTTATTTCTTTGACTGGTTTTCCATTTAATAAAACTTCCACACCTTCGTTTACCTTCATAGTAACAGTTGAATCCTTAAAAATAAAAACACCCATATAAGCAGGAACTTTATCTGATTCTATTACCACATCATTATCTTTTGCTGAACCGAATTTATTTTCACCACGTTTCAACCAAGTTCTACCAACAAGATTTAGCCAACCATCTTCTGCTTTTAATCTTTCAATTCTACGTTTATGCCATTGATTTATTTCTTCAACATATTTTGGATCTGCTTGAGGTTCATCTTTTTTGCAAGCAAACAAAAGAATAATAAGCCCAAATAAGATTACTAATTCTTTTTTCATAATATACCTTTTCATTTAACAAAAACTTAAAATGATCTAAACAAACTTAGAAAAATTGATAGATTTTTCTTTGGTATTTTTGTTTGAACAAAAAATTAAATGTGGAGATAAAATGATTTACAATCTTATTAAAAAATCAGAATTTGATAAAGTTAGAAATCATCACGGTGATTGGGCTTTAAGGATGAAACTTTTTGCTGATATGTGTAGATATAATACACTCGTAGCAGTGAAAAAAGCAGGTTCAGGACATCTTGGCTCCTCTTTCAGTGCAATGGATATTGTCACATATTTATACTTAAATGAATTAAACGTTTTAGAAGTTGGACTTGATTCTCCAGACAGAGACATATATTTCTCATCAAAAGGTCACGATGTTCCAGGTCTTTATTCTTTGTTTTATGCTGTTGGAATAATTCCAGAAGAGAAGTTGTTAATGTTAAGAAGACTCCACGGACTTGATGGTCACCCTGAAGTCCGACAACCCGGAATTGAAGCAAGCACAGGTTCACTCGGGATGGGAATTTCTAAAGCAAAAGGAATGGCTTGGGCAAAAAGTTACAACAAAAATAAAGGTAGTGTTTTTGTGCTCACAGGAGATGGTGAATTTCAAGAAGGTCAAATCTGGGAAGCACTACAAGCAACTGCTCATCAGAAAGTTAATAATGTTACTGCAATTATGGATCACAACAAATATCAAACTGATATGCTTGTATCTGATGTCAATAACATTGAAGATATTGTTACTAAAGTTTCAGCTTTTGGATGGTACGTCGTAAGAATTAATGGTCACGATTTTAATGAGCTGAAAAAAACATTCGAACAATTAAAAAACATTAATGATAAACCCAAAATGATAATTGCAGATACAATTAAAGGCAAAGGTGTTTCATTTATGGAAAAGCCTTTGACTGAAACTTTTCAAGGAAAAACTCTATACAAATGGCATTCAGGCGCACCTGATGATGAAAGTTATCTTAAAGGACTTGAAGAATTATCTGAATCAATTAACATACTTGCTAAAGAAATTGGTTTGGATAAAATCAATATTCCTGAGAATAAAACTGAAGGAAAAGTTGCTACAAAACTTGACAAAGAATTTGTTACTGATGCTTATGGTGAAGCATTGGTTGAGTTAGCTAAAACAAACAAAAAATTTGTTGTTCTTGATGGGGATCTCTCTGCTGATTGCAAACTTCGAAACTTTGAGAAAACTTATCCAGATAGATTCATCGAAAACGGAATTGCTGAGCAAGATATGGTTTCAATGGCTGGTGGATTAGCAAGAATGGGTTTGATTCCTATTGTGAACACCTTTGCAAGTTTTTTAGCTGCAAGAGCCAACGAACAGATTTACAACAATGCTGGTGAGAAAACCAAAATAATCTATGTATGTCATTTTGCTGGAATGATTCCTGCTGGT
>JANWVQ010000042.1 GCA_025056745.1 Ignavibacterium sp. | reverse complement strand
TTCTTAGAGCTGTTAATTTTAATATTACCACTTAATATCTCGATGTAATCGTCGCTGCATATTCCGTGTTTATCATTTCCAATTCCATTGATTATTAGATTACCATTACCAGTGAATATTAGTTGCCCTTCGCTATAAAATGCAGCATCTTCTTCTTCATTGTTTGGTGGCGTGAGATAATTTAATCCATCAGTCAAAATGTTGTTTGTGTTATCTATTAAATGAACAGTTATTTTTTTAGTTGATTGTATGTTTATTGCTGCTCCATCTGGATTAGTTATTTGAATGTTATTTAACTTTAAATTAAACTTTTTATCGGAGTAAATTTTAAAGCTTCCGTTATTAGTTGTTCCATTTAATACATAATTAAGATCGCTAAGTCCACCAGAAGAATTAACAGTAACATCAGCACCTTGAACCAATACAGAAACTCCTTGTTCTAAATATGGATTTACTACTGAGACGTTGGTATCATTATAAGTTATAAAAATTGTTGAATCGACCATACTGGAAAAAGTTATGCTATCAACTCGATTAATGTTAAATTCTTTTATGCCAGATTTAGTTTTAAAGTAAGCAATTGTTCCAGTTGAATTGAAATATATACTATCAATTTGATACACGAACATCTCTGTTGTTTGATTTTGACTGTGAATACGAATAGAATTATTTAAGAGCAGTTTTTGCAGCCCCACTATATTTTCGTAAAATGCTTTAGTGAATGTTATACTGTCAATTTCTGAAATACTAATCTGTTGAGATTGTCCGTCTTTTTTTAGAATTTGTAATGATTGAGGAAAAGTAAAAATTGAAATTAAAGCAAATAATAATGGAATTTTTTTCATAACTAAATCCTTATTTGAGCAAAATCATTTGTTTTGAAATAACCTGATGGTTGCTTTCTATTGTATAAATATAAATACCGCTAGACACTGCAAGATTATGATTATTTATACCATCCCAAATAATTTTATATTCACCTTCATTTTGAATTCCGTTGAACAATTCTTTAATTAGAGACCCGTTTAAATCATAAATAATTACTTTTACCAAGGATGTCATTGGTATTTGATAAGTTATAGTTGTTGTAGGATTAAAAGGGTTAGGATAGTTTTGAAAAACCTTAAAGTTATCTAAAATGTCTTTTAATTGATTAAAATCAGTTGAACTTTCAAAAGTAATTTTTCTAATGTCATCTATTGAAAATTCTAATTTGGAACCATTCTTTAAATTAACATTCATTTTATAACTTTGACCGAAAAGGGGAATACAAAGCAAAAACATAATTAAAGGCATTTTGTTCATTTTATCCACCCTGCTTTTTTTAAATAATTAAAATTCTCTATTGTTCGACAATATTTTTATCAAACAAGGTTTAATCAATTGCTAATCATATTAATGATATTCTATAATTTAAAGATAATATTTTTGTAAATCAATAATTAAAAAATCAATTATGAAAAACAACAATTTCTGGATTACTCATTTCGAAAAGTCTGGTAAGACTGAGTCTCCCAACTATGAAAATACAATTAAATATTTTCAGAAATTTCAGGATAAGACTCAATTTGTAAAAATTAAAACTATAGGTTACTCACATCAACAAAGAGAGATTAAAGTAGTTATTGTTTCAAAGGATAAAATTTTTAATCC
>JANWVQ010000006.1 GCA_025056745.1 Ignavibacterium sp. | reverse complement strand
TTTATATTGCATAACATATCTTGGATGATCTAAGATGACCACTTTATTAAAAATTTGCAACTGTTTGTTTAATTCTAAAAAATAATATGCGTTCTTTTTACCAAGAATTATTACAGAATCTTTTCTTGCGCCGAATTTTATTTGAGATTTTATTGAATTAACAATTTCAATCTTTAGCGACTCTGAAAGAGATTTATTGTCATAATAATTATAATTTTTTTCAGATTTCAAAATAGCAAAAGGTAATAATGCTGTTAGGTAAATCTTTGAGAAAAATTTTTTTACGCCTCCATAGTTTTCAATCACTTGATAAATAAATTTACTTGAAAGCTCTCTGATATGTCCAAAGTTATTTTCAATACCGCATAATTTTTCAAGCGCAACAGGATCTGTGAATGAAATTCCAGTTAAACCTCCTCCAAATCTTCCATAGTTAATACCGAATACATAAATTCTTTCATTATTATCATCATAAAATTTTTTATAAAACATTTTAACTGATTCTATTACATCTAAGTTTTGAAAAGGATTTAATATTTGAACATCATCAAAATTTACATTTGGAGTTTTTAACTTTGAAAAATAATTAATTGCTCGATCAGCGAAAGTCATAGTTAATTGTTTTTGAAGAAATTCTGACTAATGATTTGAGTTTATGTTTTTTGTTTTTTCTTTGTTGCGGCAGGGAAAAGAATATTATTCAAAATTAAACGGTATCCAGGAGAATTTTTATACAAATTTAAATCTGTTGGTGGATCACCAACTAAATGCTGATAATCCTCTGGGTCGTGCCCGCCATAAAATGTAAAAGTGCCCCGTCCATAATTGCCGTGAATATACTTTACTTGGTTTGTCCCTTGCCTCTCTGCAAGCAATACAACAGAATTTTTAATTAGTTCTTTTCTAAACATTGTTGTTTGACCCATAAATCCACGAATCACATTAGTGTGGCATTGAGTTAACATAGTTGGTACAGGATCATATTTTGCGGAGAAATCGAATAAAGTAAAGTAATCGTTTTCCATATTGCCTATTTCATTTGGCTGAATATCGATATCACTGTATTCATAAATGAAAGGGTTCATTTCAAGATTGAAATTTGTAAAAGCAAAAGTTTTACTAAAATCAAGTCTGGACTGAGAGTTTGGGTCAGCAGCATCTCCATCATACATTGAAGCGCATATATCAACATTTTCAGCCGCTAATGCGATATCATAAGAATCAGTTGCACTGCACATCGCAAAAAGAAAACCACCATTGCCTACATAAGATTTAATGGTTCTTGCAACTTCTTTCATCATCTCTGAAACTTTCTTAAAACCATTTTTAGCGGCATTTTTTTCATACAGCATTTGTTGTTCAATATACCACTGTGAATTTGAAAAACTAGCATAGAACTTACCAAATTGACCAGTGAAATCTTCGTGATGAAGATGAAGCCAATCATATTTATTTAATTGACCATTTAATATTTCGTCATTCCATATTTTGTCATAAGGAACTTTCGCATATTCTAATGCAAGGGTTACGGCGTCATCCCAAGGCTGAAAACCTGGAGGGACATAAACAGCGATTCTTGGTGCTTTTTCAAGTCGAATAACATCCATATTGTTATCTTCATTTTGGACTTCGGAATAAATTTTAATTGCTGAAACACCAGATATTCTTTCAAAATAAACTCCTTCGATCAAACACTCTTTTGCAACATCATCTGAATAATCTATTAAAAAAGAGCCGCCTCGATAATTTAATAACCAATCTGCTTTATATCCCTTCTCTAATGCTCTAAAAGTGATGCCATAAGATTTGAGATGGTTTGTCTGTGAAAGATCCATTGGGATGAAAATCTTATCTTGTGCGGAGAGATTAGTATAAAAGATTAATACAAATAATATGAATGAAATATGTTTAATCATTAAGAATCTTTTAAGCTGTTTTAGCATTAGCCTTTATGTAGATGGGTTCTTTTTTCTCGAGGACAACATCTTTGGTAATTAAACATTTGCTAACATTTTTCTTACTCGGCAGTTCAAACATAATATCGAGCATAAATTCTTCAACAATTGATCTAAGAGCTCTTGCACCAGTCTTTCGTTCAATTGCTTTTTGAACAATAGCATCAAACGCAAATGGATCGAATTCAAGCTCTATTCCTTCCATTGCAAATAGTTTTTTGTATTGTTTAAGAATTGCGTTCTTAGGTTCTGTTAGAATGTTTTTCAAAGCTTCTTCATTTAATGGATGTAAAGGAGCAATAACAGGTAAACGACCAATAAGTTCAGGAATTAATCCAAATTTTAATAAATCCTCAGGTTGAACGTATGGAAGTAAATCTTCCTCCTCTAAATTTTTCTTTACATCACTTGTAAAACCAAATTTATTTTGATTTATTCTTTTTGCTATGATCTTTTCAATTCCTTCAAAAGCTCCACCAACAATAAATAGAATGTTCTTAGTATTGACATTAATTAAACTTTGTTCTGGATGTTTACGTCCACCTTTAGGAGGAACGCCAGCAATTGTTCCTTCAAGAATTTTCAAAAGTGCTTGCTGAACGCCTTCTCCAGAAACGTCTCTTGTTATTGAAGTGCTTTCGCTTTTTCGTGCTATTTTATCTATTTCATCAATATAAACAATTCCTCTCTGTGCCTTTTCAAGATTGTAATTTGCAGCTTGCAACAGATGAACAAGAACAGTTTCAACATCATCACCAACATAGCCAGCTTCTGTTATAGTTGTTGCGTCAGCTATTGCAAAAGGAACATCTAAAATTTTAGCTAATGTTTGTGCGAGTAATGTTTTGCCTGTCCCTGTAGGACCTATTAGTAATATGTTACTTTTTTCTATTTCGACATCATCAATTTCGAAAAAGCTTCTCGTAGAAGAAATTCTTTTATAGTGGTTATAAACAGCAACTGATAAAATCTTTTTTGCTTTTTCTTGACCAATAACATATTCATCTAAAGATTTTTTTATCTGAGCTGGTGTGAATAATGTCCATTTCCCTTTTCTTACGTAGTTATTAAAGTTGTCCGTATTTGAGCGTAAAATTTCAACGCTGCTTTGAATACAGAAATCGCAAATGAATACATCTGGTCCAGCTATAAGGTTATTTACCTCTGTGCTATCTTTTCCACAGAATGAACAGCGTATGTTTCCATTGTTTCTTGTTTTAGGCATCTTTCTCTCTTGATTTTTTTACTTCTTTTAGACGAATTATGCAATCTCTTGATTCATCCAAATAGATTGATTTTGGAAATTCAATTAAAATTTTTTGATAATTTTCAATAGCTTTTTGATCATCCTTCAATGCGTATTGAAATATTCTTGCCTTCAAATATAAAGCTTTGTCTGAAAAAATATTCTTTTCTTTAGCTTCATATATTTTATCCAATTTTTCAATTGCTTTATCATAATTATTCAATGCGATATCGATTTCTGCTGATTTTATAGAGCAGAATGGTTGAAATATTAGTGATTGTTGAATTTGGGAAATTTCATCAAATAAAGACTGTGCTTCATTATACTTTCTCTGAATTAAAAACATCTCAGCTTTTGTGAACTTAATCAAGTTGATAGAATCATTTTTAGAAATATTAAGTAGTAAAGAAAACTCAAGTGCATCATTTGTAAAATCATTTTTAACATTTAATGTAATTTTTTTTAGTTTTTCTGAAGCTATGAAAAAGTCCCCATCTAAAGCATATAGCTTTGATAAATAAAAGTTAGCTGAAAGTTTTTCTTCATCATTAATTGAAGGTGAACTTTCAACTTTTTGAAAATATTCTTTAGCTTGATTAAAATCATTTTTATTTATAGCAATTAATCCGAGTTCGAGATAGCTTTTCCCAGCAAATCTTGAAGTTGGATAGTTATTAACGATTTCCAAAAAATATTCTTCTGCGGTTTTGAGATTATTGCTTATATAAAAGTTTATTCTTCCAATAGAATACATTGATTCTATTGCTACATCTGAATGTTTGAATAGATTAATTACATCCTGAAATGCATTTATTGTTTTATTAGTTTGTAATTCAGAGAAGTATTTTGGATTAAAATAATTTTTCCAAATATCATTTTGGTTATTAAAATCTCTCCAAAGAATTGCTTCAAGGGTTTTTGCAAGACCCAGTTTAGCTGATGATTTTATTGCCTGGTTATCTGAATTGTTATAAGTGTATTCAAAAACTTCTTTAGCAATTTCAAATTCATTTTCGTTTATTAGAAAATTAGCGAAGTTCAAAAGTTGTTGATTGCTTGTCGGTTGCTCCTTTTCAATTTTTTTATATAAATCAAAAGCTTTATTGAATTCTCTTTTTTCAGAGTAAAGTTTTGCTAGTAAATATTTGAAAACGGTTCCCTTATTCTCATATCCTTTAACAATTTCTAAAGCAATATCTAGAAAATCAGGTTTATTTGCATACGAAAAAATTTTATTATCAACGAAGGTTTGCATTGTAGTATTTCTCAAAAGCAATTCACAATATTCTTTTATTGCTTTTTCATATTGCATAGTTATCAAATAAAGTTCACCTAAATCTACTGCAAATATTGTAGGGTCATTGGAAATCTTTTTAGCTGTTTCCAAATAATCAATAGCAATTTCAAACGCTCTTCTTTCAATAGCGTAATTAGCAATAATTCTATAGATAAATGGATTACTCGGATTTTTCTTTATGGGATTATCCCAATAAAGTTTTGCATTTTTAATATCTCCCATCAAATAATAGACAGCCCCTAACATACCATATAAAGAAGGATCTTCAGGATAAGATTTAATCCTTAGTTCTAAAAACCTTATTGCAGTCTCATATTTTTTTGTGTTAATGTAAAGGTTGTAAAGTTTATTGAAATAATTTGGATTATCAGGATTTTTTTGAAATAGGTTCTCGATTATTTCTAAAGCCTTCTGTAGATTTCCACTTTGCTCGTAATTCTCTGCTAACATATACTGATTGATTTCAAAAGGATCCTGACTTTGAGCTAAAATCAAAGATTGGATAAATAATATTTTGATCAATAATAATTTCATTCGATATCTTTTACCATTAAATAATGTTTAATTACTCCAAAAAGTGTATGAGATTCTTTGACAACTTTATATCCATTTTTTTGATAAAACTTAATAACATTTTCTCTAGCGTTAAGAACAATTTTTTTTGCCCCCTTCTCAATAACTTTATTTTCCAGTTCCAATAAAATTGCTTTACCAACTCCTTTGTTTTGATATTCAGTTTCAACTGCCATATATCTTATCTGAGCTTCAGTATCTGAATTAAAATGAGCTCTGCCGCAACCAATAATTTTTCCCTCTTCAACGGCCATTAAGTGAATAGCGTCTTGTTCTTTATCATCTTTTTCACTGCCTTTAGGTTGATTCCAAGGTGAACGAAGAATTCTCCATCGTAAATCATAATAATCATCAAATTCTTTCTGAGTTGATGGTGACTTTATTATCATTTTTAGTGACTTATTTTATTCACTTTGATAATCAGCGCGATTTAATGCTTCTGTTGGTAATGATTTGCTTGCCTTTGCTCCGAGTTCTTTAATCTTCTCAACTCCAGAAATTAAATTTCCTCTACCGTCGTGTATTTTTTTCATTGCATCTCTATAGCTGTCTTTTGCGGAATCTAATTTTTTCCCAACTTCAATAAGGTCATTATAAAAAGAGACGAACTTATCATACAAAGAACCTGCTTGTCTTGCTATTTCAAGTGCATTTTTATTTTGGTTCTCTTGTCGCCAAATATTTGCAATCGTTCTTAAAGTTGCCAATAATGTTGAAGGACTTACTATTACAATTTTCATTTCAAAAGCTTCGTTAAAAATGCTTGGGTCATTTTGTACGGCTAAAGCGAATGCTGGTTCAATTGGCATAAACATTAAAACAAAATCAAGACTATTTAATTTGTAAATTGACTGATAATTTTTTGAACTAAGATTCTTGAGATGAGAGCGAATTGAAATTAGATGGTCTCTCAGAGCAAGTGCTTTTTTAGTTTCATCATCAGTAGAGATATATCTCTCGTATGCATTTAATGAAACTTTCGAATCAATTATTATACTTTTATTTTCAGGAAGATTTACAATTACATCAGGTTGTAATCTTTTGCCAGATTCATCGGTAAACGATTCTTGAACAAAATATTCTCTTCCTTTTACAAGTCCAGATTTTTCAAGGATGCTTTCTAAAATAAATTCGCCCCAACTACCTTGAGTTTTAGTTTGTCCTTTTAGTGCTTCAGTCAGATTCTTTGCCTCTTGAGTAATTTGTTGATTCATTTGCCTCAGCATTTCAAGTTGTTCTTTTAATGATGAGTGTCCTTTGATACTTTCTTTATTGGATTCTTCAACCTTTCTTTCAAAGTCAATAATTTTTTCTCGTAAGGGAGTTAGAATTTCACTTAACTTTTCTTTGTTTTGCTCAGTGAATTTTGCTGATTTTTCTTCAAAAATTTTGTTAGCAAGATTTTCAAACTCTTTTGTAAATCTTTGTTGTAATTCTTCGATTTCGGATTTTTGTTCATTAAGTTTTTCTTGTATGAAAGAGTTTTCTGTCTTTAATGATGCATTCTCTGATTGAAGTTTTTCTACTCTTTGTCTTTCAGAATTAATTTCTGTTAGTAAGTTTTGTTTATCTTGTTCGAGAATTTTGATTCTCTCATTTAATTTTCCATTTTCAATTTGTAAATAATTAAGCTCTTCATTTAGTTTATCGATTATATCAGTTGGTTTTGATTTGAGATTTTTAAATAGAAGAATGCTTAAAATGATTGTAATAATTACAAAAAAAATGACTATTACAAATTCCATAAAATCCTTTCTTAATTATTTTTATTTATGAATTAGTTGCAACGATGAAACTGTGAACATCTTACTAAAACTTAAAATTAAAAAATTATATAATAATAATCACAAACTTAAGAACTCAGTTAAAGAAAAAATTATTTTCATTCTAAATTCCTGTAAAAATTTTTTAATCATTTATATTTATTCAAAATATTTGTGAACAAAAAAACTAATCTTTTTGTTAAATGAGTTAAAAAAAGAGGGCAAAATGAAAGAACAGGTTGTTATTATTACTGGAGCAAACAGAGGAATTGGGAAGGAAGCAGCAAAACAAATTGCAAAATCAGGAGCAAAAGTTTATTTAGCCTGTCGTTCACTTGATTCTGCTAATCAAGCAAGAGATGAAATCATTAATGAAACAAAAAATAAAAATGTTTTTGTCCGTTATCTTGATCTCGAATCCGTTGATTCAATTATAAAGTTTGCTGATCAATTTAATGAAGAGGAGAAAAAATTAGACGTGCTTATTAACAATGCTGGGATATGGACTAAAACAAAGAAATTAACAGAATTAGGAGTTGAACGAACTTTTGCAGTTAACGTTTTAGGCCACCAATTACTTACTCATTTATTACTTGATCAACTAAAATCAGCCGCGCCATCAAGAATTATAAATGTTGCATCTCATTATGCAGGTGGTCTTGATATAGATGATATTAATTTTGAAAAGAGAAGTTACAATGAAACAATTGCTTATAAGCAGACAAAACAAGCAAATAGAATGTTAACTCGTGAATGGGCTCGAAGATTAGAAAAAGATAATATTAAAGTATATTCAATGACACCAGGATTTGTTCCTTCTACAGAATTATTCAGAGAGCAAAATGCAGTAGGTAAATTTTTGTTGAAAGTTTTTGCTTTAATAGAGGGCAGAACAATTGAAGAAGGAGCTGATACAATATTTTGGCTTGCCACTTCTGAAAAAGTAGATGGAAACAATGGTGGCTTCTTCAATCAAAGAAAAGAAGAAAAATGTAAATTCGACAATATTGATGAAGAAAGAAGATTATGGGATAAATGTGAAGAATTCCTTAGTAAGGTTGAGTTAAAAGAATCTTTGGCCAAATAACTTCAATAAAGGGTATTCAGGATGAAGATAAACTTGGATAAAATTCATTACAGAATCAAAACTGATTTAAAATTCAAAAAGAAATTTAGAAGATTAATACTTCTTGTCGGTTCTTTTGTTATTTTAATAGCATTGATTGGAATTGTAGCATTAATCTTCCTTTCTTCATCTATAGTAAGTTTCTTATTTGCAAATGTTCCTGGTTTGCTTGAGGTCGGCTTTAACTTTGCACGAAGTTTTGTAAGTTCATATATGCTAGAAGATATGATTGCATTACTAATGCCTCTATCTGGTGAAACAAACGCTAATGAAATGCAAAATTTGGTTAAACAATATTTTAACCAGTTGTCTAGTAATCCAACAATTGATTTTCAGGACTTTCAAAATTTTATTACAACAGTGAAGTATTCAGTTTTGGATCAACAAATAACAAACAGTGAATTAGAATTAATAAGACAATTTATACTGAACTAATATGAAAGTAGGAATAATTGGTAGCGGAATGGTTGGAGCAACTTCAGCTTACGCAATAATGATGCGAAAAGCTGCAAGTGACATTGTTTTAATTGATGCAAATCCCCAAAGAGCAATAGCAGAAGCTCAAGACATAATGCACGCTGTCCCATTCGCATCAGCGACAGATATTTACGCTGGTGATTATAAAGATCTAAAAGATGCTAAAATTGCAATTATTGCTGCGGGTGCAAGTCAAAAACCAGGAGAAACAAGATTGATGTTAATGGAAAGAAACGCAGCAATAATGAAAGAGATTATTACTAAATCAGCTGAGGTAAATCCGAATCTAATTTTCTTAGTCGCTACAAATCCAGTAGATATTATAACTCATATCTGTATTGATATCGCAAAAGAATTTGGAATTCCAGCATCGAGAGTAATAGGAAGTGGGACGACATTAGATACAGCAAGATTCCGTACTTTATTGGGTAGTTATATCGGAGTAGATCCTCAACACGTTCACGCTTATGTGATTGGTGAACACGGCGATTCTGAAGTTCTTTGTTGGTCAAACGTCGATATAGGGGGTGTTTCACTTGAAGATTTTATTGCTTATAGAAATATTGTTTTTAACGATGAAGTAAAAAATAAAATAGATGACGGCGTTAGAAATGCAGCTTATAAAATTATTGAAGGTAAAGGTTCCACTTATTATGGCGTTGCTGGAGCTATAGCAAAAATAGTTGATGTTATAAATCGAGATAATCGAGCTGTATTAACTATTACAGCTTTAAAGGATGATGTTGAAGGTATAAAAAATGTAACTCTCTCACTTCCTCATTTAATTGGTGGTGATGGAGATTTGGGAGTTTTACCATTAAATCTTAGTGTGAAAGAAAAAATCTTGTTAAGAAAGAGCGCTGAAATTATTCGTTCAAAAATTGATGAATATGAAAAAAAATGAAAAAAGATTATTTACCTCAAAAAACTTGCGTCGTTTGTAAAAGACCATTTTCTTGGCGTAAAAAGTGGAAGTTAGTTTGGGATGAAGTTAAATATTGTAGTCAACGCTGTAGAAAAAATAAAAATTATTCAACAATTAAATAAGAAAAATTTTATTTTATTTCATACAGATAATTGGGAAGTTTTACTTTTATTCCTGTGTGTTTACCACTTAAATCTGAAAACTGATCTCCAACGCAAACTATGATCTCATATCCTGAAGATTCCAATTCTTTCCTCTTTGTGAGTTTATACTCCTCCGCACTTAATTTTTTCTCTGATTCATTTCTTACTATTAATGTGTCGAAACCTATATATCCCTCATTTATTAGATTTTTCAAAGTGGCGTCATATTCCTCAAAATATCTGCCGGTTAAAAATATTAATCTAACTTTTTTAGATTTTAAGTAATTATAAAATTCAAGTGTTGGTTTGATTGCTGGAAGTTTCGCGCTAAGAACCCAATCTTGAATGATTTGATGTTCATACCCAAAATCGAGTCGTTTACTAATTTCATAATTAGAAAGCGCTGTATCATCAACATCGAAAATTGCAACCGAGTTATTTTTAATATCTAATTTTTCAACTTGTGATTTAACGACCGAATAAATTTCATTCAACTCATTTTCATACTTACCTGATTCGTAGTATTCTTTTACCTTATCTTTGGCAGTTCTTAAATTTACGAGTTCCTGATTGCAACAGCTATTTATTATAATTAAGAATAATAATGATGTTATTAAAATTGATTTCATAGTTTTTAGATTATTTTATGACTGAAATAAATTTTATTAGATTCAAATATATTAATTAACAAGCTCTTTGTGGTTTTTAGTAAAATAAAATTAATAATTAGATGAAAAATATATCTCGTACAATTTGGTTATTATCTCTAATCAGTTTGTTTACTGATTTTGCAAGCGAAATGTTGTATCCAATAATGCCAATCTTTCTTAATTCAATAGGTTTTTCTATCGTGTGGATTGGAATAATAGAAGGAATTGCTGAAGCAACGGCTGGATTAAGTAAAGGGTATTTTGGAATGCTTTCGGATAAATATTCTAAGCGAGTTCCATTTGTTAGATTTGGATATTCATTAAGCGCAATCTCAAAACCTCTAATAGCTTTATTCTCTTACCCGCTATGGATTGTATTTGCGAGAAGTTTAGATCGTCTTGGAAAAGGAATAAGAACTGGCGCACGTGACGCAATGCTATCTGAAGAATCGACAATAAAAACGAAAGGGACTATATTTGGTTTTCATCGGTCGATGGATACTTTGGGCGCAGTTCTTGGCCCTTTGTTTTGTTTAGCTTACTTAAATTTTTATCCAGAAGATTATAAAACTCTTTTTTTTATTGCTTTTATCCCCGGTCTATTTGCAATTATACTAACTTTTAAGTTGAAAGATAAAAACCCATCAAAGATCAGAATTGATTTCAGTGATAATTTTTTCTCATTTCTTGATTACATAAAAAAAGCTCCTAAAGAATATAAAAAATTAGTAATTGGCTTGTTAATCTTTTCTTTAGTTAATAGTTCTGATTTTTTTCTAATATTAAAAATCAAACAAGCAGGTCAAACTGATTCTTTCATCATAATAATTTATATTTTTTATAATTTGGTCTATGCATTCTTCGCTTATCCAATAGGAATTATCTCCGATAAAATTGGTTTAAAGTTAACGTATATGTCTGGTTTGTTTTTATTTTCAATAGTTTATTTTGTAATGTCCTTTAACTTTAATTCAACTCTGTTTTTTATTTTATTCTTTTTTTATGGTATATACATTGCCTCAACAGAAGGAGTGTCTAAAGCTTGGATATCAAATATTGTTTCGAAAAATGATGTAGCCACTGCAATAGGAGCATATTCTGCTTTACAGAGTGTTTGTACTTTAATTGCAAGTTCATTAACTGGTTTATTGTGGTTTTATTTTGGTTCAACTATTACATTTATTGTTATTGCATCAGTTGTATTTCTGCTGATTTTTTATTTTATAATTTTCACTGAATAATTCTAATAAGTAGAAAATAAATTTTATGATTTTGTAATCAATTATTTAATTCTATGAAACTAACTTCAGAACAATATGATATTATCAATTCAACTGGTGACATTAAAATAAATGCAGTTGCTGGTTCAGGAAAAACAACTACGATTATAGAATATTCTAAATCCAGGCCGAAGAAAAGTAAAATTTTATACTTAGCTTTCAATCGATCAGTTAAAAAAGAAGCTGAAGAAAAATTTTTAAAGTTAGGACTTGATAATGTAAAAGTTGAAACAGCTCATTCTTTAGCATACAAAAATGTAATGTTTAATTTTAATTATTCTCTAAAAAATCAGGGATATAAAACTTATGAAGTTGCTGATATACTGAAAATCAAGAAGAAAAGAGAAAAACATTTTGAACTGTTGGCTGCTAATCATATCAATAAATTTGTTAATTATTTCTGTAACAGTGATGTCAGAAAAGTTCAACAATTGAATTATCTCGAGATAGTATCAGATCCGATAGCAAAAGATTTTGTAAATAAACATTATGATTTAATTGAGAACTACACTCGGATTTTTCTCAAAAAAATGGACAGTGGAGAAATAGAAATAACACACGATTTCTACTTAAAAAAATTTCAACTTCTAAATCCAATTCTTAATTACGATTATATTTTATTTGATGAAGGACAGGATGCTTCAACATCAATGCTCGATGTTTTTTTGAACCAAAAGGCAACAAAAGTTATTGTCGGTGATTCTCATCAACAAATATACTCCTGGCGTTATGCAATAAATTCTCTTGAGAAAGTTGATTTCAAATCATTTCCTTTAACATCAAGCTTTAGATTCAATCAGGATATTGCTAATCTTTCTATGGAAATATTAAAATTAAAAAATTTATTGAACAACCAAATCATTTTACCAATCAGAGGCGTAGGGAAAAAAGTATCAAATAATTTCAATGCTACTCTTGCAAGAACAAATTTAGGATTACTCAGTAAGGCTTTTGATCTTATTACAAATGAAAACAAAAATATTTCTCTTTATTTTGAAGGAAAATTCAATTCATACTTATATGCTGATGATGGTGCTTCTATTTTTGATGTTTTGAATTTGTATAATCAAAATTATGATAGTATAAAAGACAATATTATTAGAAGTATGAATAATTTCACGGAGCTTGAAGAATATGCAAATAAAACAGAAGATACTCAATTATTAATGTTAATAGAGATTGTTAAAAAATATGGAGATGAACTCCCGAAATTAGTAAGATTGATAAAAGATAACTCTGTAGATGATAAAAAAGATGCTGATATGATTTTTTCAACGGTGCATCGTGCAAAAGGTATGGAATATAAAAATGTTTATCTTCATAATGATTTTATAACCGAAAGAAAAATTAAAAAACTGATTAACAATCAAAACGAAAAACCAATTGATTTCCCAAAAATATTTGAAGAAATAAACATTCTTTATGTAGCCATTACAAGAGTGATCAAGAATTTATTTATACCTCAAATTTATCTCCCCTCATATTTCCCAAAAACATCTTCAATCAAAATTCTGACATCATATAAAGATGATTTTAGTTTAGTTTCTGAAACTAATAAAGATAAAAAATCCATTTCAATAAAAGATAAAAAGAGCAACTCTAATTTTGACAAAAAATGGTCTAAAAATGATGAAATAAAGCTTATTTCCTATCTAAATTCAAATAAAAGTTTAAATGAAATTTCTAAATTACTTGGCCGAACAAAAGCTGCAATAATTAATAGACTTAATAAACTTTTTGAAAAATAACATTCAAAGAACAAATTCAAATCTCTAATTCACAAAATTTAATTATTTTTGCAACGCACCCTTAGCTCAGTTGGTAGAGCAGTAGACTCTTAATCTATTGGTCGGGGGTTCGAGTCCCCCAGGGTGCACCAAACAAATATTTTTTATTGCATTTGTTTTACGTTTTACAATTCTTAACTTCCATCCGAAATAATTAATAAAAGGAAAAAATTTTATGCCCATTGGAATTAACAAAGTTGTTACGGTCAATTTTACTCTTAAAGACCAGTTTGGAAATATTTTAGACTCAACTGATGGTGATGTGCCTTTTAGTTTTTTAACTGGTCATCAAAATATTATTCCAAAGTTAGAGTCTGAAATAGATAAAATGTTAATTGGTTCTAAAAAGACAATTTTAATTGATGCCAAAGATGCTTACGGTGAATACAACGAAGACATCGTTCAAGTGGTCGGTAAGGAGGAGTTTCCACCAGAATTTATTCTTGAAGTGGGAATGCAATACATAGCCTCTACCTCTGACGGAACTAAAATGCCTTTTACAATAACAGAAGTTGGTGATGATGAAGTTACTATCGATTTTAATCATCCGCTTGCAGGCAAAGATTTAACTTTTGAAATTGAGCTCTTAAATGTAAGAGATGCAACATCAGAAGAAATATCTCACGGTCACGTTCACGGAGCAGGAGGTTACCAGCATTAATTAAAAAATAACAATTAACAATGGATAATTAATAATTAGAATAATATTAGAATTTCTTATTCATACTCCTAATCTTATTCTATTCAATAAGTATGATTATTGAATCACCCGGAAATTATCAACAGTTTTCTGAATTAATAAGAAAATTTGATTCTATATGCTTTTATTTGAGTAAAGATGATTGTAACGTTTGTAAAATACTAAAGCCCAAAATTCAAGAACTAATAAGTAACTTCCCTAAAATTAATTTCTGCTATATTGATTTGGAAAATGCTAAGGAAATATCAGGACAACTTTCAATTTTTTCAATCCCGACAATTTTATTTTACTTCGATGGAAAGGAAATAATTAGAGCATCGAGAAATATTAATTTGGAAGAATTAAAAAGTCAGATTGAGCGTTATTATAAATTAATATTTGAATATTAAAATTCTCTGTTAATTAGTGAGATTAGTAGCTAATTTATTTAAGCCGCTGATCTCACTTATGATTTCTAATTCTAATCAAAGCTAATCATTAAAAATTTTCATACTATTATCAACTGGAACTTTAATCCTATAAACAATTCTGTTATTATTTTTTAAGTTCGTATCTCTCAACCAAGGATTAAAATATTTTAGAATTTTATAATTAATACCAAGCGATTTTGAATATTCAGTAAAATCAGAAACAGTAGAATCAAGAATTATTTCCTTAGTTTTTAGTGGAGCATACTTTTCATCATCATCTATATAATATCCATAATTAGAAGGATTCTCGTAAATGATTTTTAGAGCGGCTATTCTAAAAATATATCTACTCGTCTCAGTATTTAGAAGAAGATTATAAAAATTTTTGCTTTGTTGAATGTTACTCCATTTTTCAATTCCATTAAATCCAGCATTAAAAGCTGCAGCGGCCAAAGTCCAGCTACCGAATTTTTGATAAGCCTCTTTCAAAAAATTACAAGCGGCTAAAGTAGATTTTTCAACGTGATATCTTTCATCTATTTGTTCATTAATCTCTAATCCATATTTTTTACCAGTCGCTTCCATAAATTGCCAAAAACCTGTTGCTCCAGCAGGTGAAACGACATTATCCAGATTACTTTCAGCGACCGCGAGGTATTTGAAATCTTCAGGAATATTATTCTCTTTTAATATTTTTTCAATCATTGGGAACCATCTACCTGAGCGTTTTAGTCCGAGCAAAGTTGCTGAATGAAGGTAAGTATTAACGATAATTTCTCTTTCTAATCTTTCATAAATATCAAAACTCTCTAAAGGAATTCTTTCTCCAAACAGAGAAACTTCTGAAGGAATTTCTGGAGTGCGTACTTCTATGAAATTCTTATCATTTGAACTTAATTGATTTATATTTTCATTTCTAAAGCCTAATATTATAATGAAAGTAGTTATAGTTAGGATTACGCCTATGATTAGATAAATTAATTTACTTATTAACGATTTGTTTTTCATACTCACTCCAATTAAAATTTTCTAAAAGATTTAATATCTGCTTGTATTTTTTAAGTCCATTATATCCTTGTAATCCTCCTGAATGATAAACAACGATTTTGGAATTTTCAGGGAAATAATTTTTATTAATCAAATCATAAACGGCATAAAAAAGTTTTCCTGTATAAATGGGGTCAAGAATAATTTGATGTTTTTTGTAAAACTCTTTAATGAAGATTAAAAGATCATCATTAAATTTTGCATATCCCCCGAAGTGATATTCAAGTTTAATTTCATAATTGATTTTAACATTACAGGATAATCTTTGAACTTCATTATATAAAAAGTCAGCATTTTTTAGAGCAGCTATTCCAATTGCTTTTTGATCTTTATTTAAGGATTTTGCTATTCCTGTTAAAGTCCCTGCTGTGCCACAAGCAGTGACAATGTAATCAAAGTCTGCTTGAATATTTTCTACAATTTCTGAGCTTCCTTTGACTGCGAGGAAATTACTTCCACCCTCAGGAATTAATAAAAAATCTCCATAAAGATTCTTCAGGTGATTCAACAAATTTTCATCATATTTATTACGATATAATTTTCTTGAAATATAGTGTATTTTAACTCCACAGTTGGAAACAAATTCAAGTGTTGGATTTAATTTAGGATATTCTTCCCCTCTTACTACAACTATTCCATTGAAACCAAAAAATTTGCACGCAAAAGCGAAAGAATAAATATGATTTGAATAAGCACCTCCGAAAGTCAGAAGCTGATTAATGTTATTTTTTGCTGCTTCTAACAAATTATATTTTAGTTTATACCACTTATTCCCGTTAATGTAAGAATGAATTAGATCGTCTCTTTTTACATATAATTTTATTTTTTTCTCTTTAAAGAATTGTTCTTCTAATTTTTGTAAAGGAGTGTTTTTGAATGAATTAAAAAACAGTTGAATGGAAGAAAATTTAGACTTCTCTTCCATTACGCTTCATAATCTCTGTCCATTCCTCTAAGCTAAGTTGCTCAGACTCTTCTATTAACATTATAGGGATGTCATCTTCAATTCTGTATCTCCTACGAGTATTTTTATCAGTTGATATCAAATAATTTCCTTCGAGGATTAAATCAGCTTTTGATTCGGGACAGCATAATATTACAAGTAATTCTTTGCTAATCATAGTTTTAAAATTCTAAATTTGTTGAAATTCCAATTCTGTGTAAAGCTCCTATCAATCCGTAAGAAGAATAAGAGTAATCAAATTGATAAGATGATATTGTTGCTCCTACTCCAAAATTAAATCCTGCTATACCAGCAGTTGTGCCTATCTTCAAGTCGCTTCGTCTTTGGTTGTCATAACCAACTCTGAGTTTTAGAACTTTACTCAGAGTCAACTCAGCGCCAAAATTAAAACTCTTAAATCTTTGACTAAAAGATTCTTTATTATCTCCTAATCGATGAAAATCAAGCGATAATCTTACCGGTATTTTCTCTAATCTTTTTGATATGCCCAAAACAATATCTAAAGGAAGTTCTTCTTTAGTTGAATAGTAAGAAGATAGTTGAGTTCCAAAATTCAAAATTGAAAAACCAAAACTTAACATTTCTTCAGGTAAAGAATAGTTTATACCTAAATCCAGTGCAATTGCTGATGAAGAACGGTCAGCAATTTTAGAATAAATAATTTTTGTGTTAATACCGTAAAAGAAGTTTTCATCCAATTTATTAGAATAACCCAAAATGGCTGCTAATTCACTGGCGCCGAATTCACCATTACGATTTCCAAATTCATCAGCCTGTTCAAAAGTACCGTAATTGATGTATTTAATTCCTGCTCCAAATCTTCCTAAGTCTTCGAACTCTGTTGAAAAAGATAAACTTGCAAGATTGATGTCAAGTAGATGTTTAACAAAGGAAAATGAGATTGGATTACCAGTTAAATATCCAATACCAGATGGGTTATAAAATACAACATCAGGATCATCTGTTACAGCTACAAAGCTTCCCCCTAATGCAGAAGCTCGAGCAGAAGGATCAATTCTTAAAAACTCGTAT
>JANWVQ010000179.1 GCA_025056745.1 Ignavibacterium sp. | reverse complement strand
ATTTTAAGTTCATCATCTGTTAACCAAATAATTATATTTCCTTCGTGCTTAAAAAGACCTCCTTCTTGAACTAGTGGTTCAACTATGATGCAATCAAATTTTCCAGCTGGAACTGTTACTGTTTCTTTACCG
Source organism: Ignavibacterium sp. (assembly GCA_025056745.1). Taxonomy (GTDB): domain Bacteria; phylum Bacteroidota; class Ignavibacteria; order Ignavibacteriales; family Ignavibacteriaceae; genus Ignavibacterium. The sequence continues at coordinate 31,550 of JANWVQ010000179.1, read as the reverse complement.
TGATAAACTACATCTAAATCATAAACTTTGTTTTTATAGAAATTCTGTAGTTTAATTTTATCTCCTTTCTTAAAATTTGAAAAGTCTAAAGTTCTTACATAGTAAAAAGCAGACACAATATCGTGAACATATTTAGGTATATCGTATTCACCCTCACTAGTTTTTACTTTACCTTTCCTTTGATCAAAAAATGCAGAGAAATCTCTCGAATAATTTCCCTCTCTTAAATGCTGTTCAAATCTCCAAGGAAAAATACCTTCAACATCTATGTAAGTTTCATACCTATCCCGAACCTTAAATATTGGATCAAAACTTGGGACTGTATTAACTTCAAAATTAATGTGATAAGCATCCCTTCCGGAAATTCTTTTGATTCTTGGTATATGAAATTGAGCAATACCAACGACCACAAAACCTAACTTCACATCAAAAGTGAGTTTTTCACCTGCTCTAAATGCGTTGTTGGTAATTTTTCTTAGGGGCTCAGAGCTTTGTGCATAATTGAAATTTTGAATTTGAGTTGATATTAAAGTCAAAAAAATTAAAGTTAAAAACATTTATTTCTCCAAATTATGTTTGATGAAATTCTTTATTTCTTGAGAAACCTTTTCAATATTAATAAAATTCATACAATTAATTTGTTCGCATTTTTTAACAGTGCAATCTTCACATTCTAACTCTGGAACGAATATAATTCTGTTTTTAGTATAAGGTCCCCATCTTTCTACTGAGCAAGCTTTAACTTTTGGATAAAAACCCACTGTGCATTTCCCTAAAGCTGCTGCGATGTGAATAGGACCTGTGGAATTTGCAACTAATAAGAAAGATTTACTAATCAATGCAACCAATTCATCTAAATCCAACAAGCCTGCAAAATTTAAGACGTTTTTATTAAGCATTAGTTTGTCACATAAACTTTTCTCATCTTTGTTTCCAGTTAAGATAATTTTAATCGGTAAATCCTCGAGCAAGTTAATTAGTTCTTTATACTTTTCAATTGGAAGATCTACGGCACTACCACCACTCCCTGGATGTATAATTATAAATTTTTCATCGGTAGATAAATTTCTTTCAGTAAAGATTTTTTCAACTTTATTTAATGAATCAGATGATAAATTCAAATTGAATTTTATATTGTCATAATTAGGTTGAAAGTATATACCAATTTTTTCAAGTAAACTGACATTGTATTCTAACTCGTGTTTCTTTGCATCCTTTCTGTGTTCATAAATTTTATCAGTGAATAGAAAAGAATATAATCTGTATCCAGTGCCAATTCTTTTTGGAATTCCAGCGAGAAAAATTATTAGAGAGATTAAGAAAGTAGGATATAAAATGATAGCAACATCGAATCTTTTTTTTCGAATTAATTCAATGTTCTCAAAAAATTTGAATGAGTTTTTATCTTCTTTTATAATAAGTATTTCATCAATAAAGTTATTTGCTTCAACAAGTTTACTGGTATATTCTCTAACCAAATAAGTTAATTTACTTTTAGGATATTTCTCTTTTATTATGGATGCAATTGGAAGTGATAATATTACATCACCGATTCTGTCAGTGCGAACTACTAGAATATTTTTGGGAGAATAATCTATCATTTAGATAAAAATTTTGAATCTTTAATATAAAATCTCCACATCAACTCTTTTGATTTAGATATTCCAATTCGCTCAGAACATCCAATTTGTTTATTACTTAAATTTTTGTAATCTAAAATAAACATTTCATCGCCAAGTAAATCTTTCCCAGATTGTTTAGTTGTTAAATTAAACGCCTGACATATTTTACCGGGACCGTTGAGTAAATTTTGAAATTCTTTTTCTGACAGTTTTCTTTTATTAAATCTTCTGTAAGAAAATTTTTCAACCCCAAGCAGTGGCTCCATTGCTCTAATGAGAACTGCAGCTCCATATCCTTCCCGACAAGCAACAACATTTAGGCAATAATGAACTCCGTAAGTAAAATACACATAAGTATGTCCTCCCAAATAGAACATATGTTGATTTCGTTTATTTAAGCCCTTATAGGAATGAGATGCCTGATCAGATTTTCCATCATAGGCTTCAACTTCTGTAATCATCCCAGCTAAAACAATATTTCTTTCAAGTTTTACAAAAATTTTACCTAACAAGTTACGCGCTACTTTGACAACAGGTTTTAAGTAAAATTCTCTTTCAAGTTTTTTTAAGTTAAAAAGAAAATCTTTATCGAAGGACATACTTTATCAATTTTCGAGAAGTGCTTTTATTTCTGAGATTTTTGAATCATAATATTCAGATTTTTCGGGATGTTTGATTTTAAGCTTCTCATAAATTCTTATAGCTTCTTTATACTCTTTTTGATTAAAGTAAATCTTCGCGAGCGTTTCTGAAACTATAAAAATATCATCGACAAAATTTTGATCAATTGAAGTTGAGACTTTTGTTGTTTGAGATTCTGAGGAAACTTTTAATTCTGTTTCTGGTTGAGGAAAAATCTGATCTTTTATTTCAGTTGATGAATAACTATCTGATAATTGAGCAAAACTTTTTTCTTCAAGTTGTTTGTTTATCAATTCAAGTTCTGTCAGATAATGATTAAAAGTTGCAGGTGAATTAATCAGATTTGTTGCTTTTCTCATCAACTGTAATGCTTGATGATAATTTCCTTTTTTTACAAATATTTTGGACTTTAATAATAATGCTGTGGGATGATCAGGGAAATTTTTTAATCCTTCTTCAATAATAGCTAATGATTCATCAATGTTTTCATCTAAAAATTTTTTGTAGGCTATTGTAATAAAAAGTGGAGAATAGCTGTTAATGTTATATAACAGCTCAAATTTCTCCACAATTTTATTTAGCTTTTCATCATTCATTAATTTTCTTTGAAACGAGTGCGTGTTTTATTGAAGTATAAGAAACAAATGAGAATCCTAAGAAGAAGAGAATTTGAAATGGAATAGCTGCTAACTCCATAAAATAAACAGAAGAAACAACCCCAACAAAACAATAAATAGCCAGAATAGCTTCAACTATAACTGAAAATCCTATTCTACCATTAAGATATTTATTCCCGAACCAGGAATCTTTATTGCTTTCGAGTTTAAATTTAGGAGTTCTGACAAATTCACTTTTTCTATTTAGTAAACCTTCTATGACTGCTCGAGAATTATTTACCGCAAAACCCATACTTCCAGCCATAAATAACGGAAACAAAATAATTTTCTTTCGCCAGTCAGTTCTTATATCTCTTTGAGCATACATATAAAACAGAAATGAACTAATAAAAGCAAGAACGAAAATAGACATAATTGCAAAATAAGCTTCGTGAGCTCCGCTGTTTTTAATAAATATCAATGGAACGTTTAATATTGCAGCCAATAGAATAAAAGGAAATACAAGATTGTTAGTAAGGTGAAAAGTTGATTGTAATTTAATTCTTAAAGGCTGTTTTGATTTCCACACCAAAGGAAGAATTTTTTTAGCAGTTTCGACAGCACCTTTAGTCCATCTGAACTGTTGGGCTTTTAATGCATTAATTTCAGAGGGTAATTCTGCCGGCGATGTAAAATCACGTAAGAATACGAATCTCCAACCTTTTAATTGAGCTCTATAGCTTAAATCAAGATCTTCCGTTAAAGTATCATCGTGCCAATTACCTGCATCAAGTATGCAAGATTTTCTCCAGATTCCACCTGTGCCATTAAAGTTTATAAAGAAACCTGCTTTATTTCTAACAGTTTGTTCTATAACAAAATGACCATCAAGAGCTAAAGCCTGAGCTTTAGTAATAATTGAATAATCGCCGTTTATATGTTCCCATCTTGTTTGAACTAATCCGACTTTTTCATCACTGAAAAATCTTAGAGTTCTTCTTAAGAATTCTTTATGTGGAATAAAATCTGCATCGAATATTGCAATAAATTCTCCTTCTGCCAATTCAAGTCCATATTTTAATGCACCAGCTTTGTAACCTTTTCTAGTTCCTCTTCGGATGTGTTTAATGTTGAAACCTTCTTGCTGTTTGATTTTAACTATATTAGCAACAATATCAACTGTTTCATCCGTTGAATCATCAAGGACTTGAATTTCTAATTTGTCTTTTGGATAATCTATTTGACAAGTTGCTTTGATTAATCTTTCAGCAACATATAGTTCATTATACAATGGAAGTTGAATTGTAACTTTTGGTTCAAAAGACTCCAATTTTGATTCAACTGGTTGTCTATCTCGGTATTTTTTATGATAATAAATCATAATAAAACCGTGAAGACCAAAAATGAACAAGATTGTTAGAGATATAAAATATCCAATTAAGACTATGTCATCCATATATTCTCCTTAATATTTTTACCAACCTGATACTGTTTCTAAAAGAATATCTTCTGTTGATTTTTCAATTATTTCTTCTATAGCTTTATTTCTATCATTAATACTACCACTTGCGGGGTAGTTTGCATAATTTGTAAAGACTTTGTCAAAAATAACAATTTTTTTAACTAAGTCTCTATAGGATGCTTTAATTCCAATAGTGATTCTTCTACTAGTAATATTTTCGCCGGCCGAGATTATTGCTGGTGCATCTGCAAAAGAGACAATTGCAGTCTCTAAAATTGAATTTGCATTTAATCTATCAACCACTTGTAAGGAGTTATCATCTACAAATTTTTGAATTAATTTTTGTGTTAACATTTCTCTAAGCCCAGCTTCAGCGGAACCACTCCTGTCATCAGCCACAGGTATTGCAATGGACTTTAAGTGTGATGGCACAGAGGCCCCAGTAAATGAATAAGCACAACAACCAACAATACTTATTGATAAAAAAATGGGAATAATTACAATTTTAATTTTTTTTAGAAAGGATTTACGATTACCAAATTCTAATATCATAATCTTTAATTTTTCTGTATAGAGTTCTTTCACTAATATTAAGTAACTTAGCTGCCTTTCTTTTATTCCAATGAGTTTTTTCCAGAGCTTTGATAATTGCATTTCTTTCTAGTTCCTCAATATCTAATACATCATCATCAGGGACAATTTTATTTTTTTCATTAAATTCATAATCTTCTCTTTTAAGAAGGATTTCTTTTATTTCTAAAATATCTTTTTTCAGTTCAAATAGTGCTCTATAAATTATTTCTCTATCAACATCTTCTGGGAGTTTTCTCGTAAATATTGGCAAATTACGTGCCGTTTCCTGCTCATCGTTTTTAATGATAAGATGTTGGAAATGCTTATCCGTCAAAATTTTATCTGTATTTAATGCAAGAACTGATTCAACAGTATTTTTTAGTTCTCTTATGTTTCCGGGCCAGTTATAATTTATGAGAATTTCAAGAGCTTCATTTGATAATTTTGGCACAGGGATATTGTTATTTTGACAGTAATTATTAATAAAATGCAGAGTCAATGGCTCAATATCAATTTTTCTTTCCCTTAAAGGTGGAATATGTAGGGTAACTGCTTTTAATCTGAAGTAAAGGTCTTCTCTAAATTTTTTAGCAGCAACTTCTTTTTGAAGGTCTTTATTTGTGGCGGCAATAATTCTAACATCCACTTTTGTAACTGTTTCAGAGCCGATTCTCATAAATTCTTTATTTTCAATTGCTCTGAGAAGTTTAACTTGAGTTGTAAGAGGGGTTTCCGCAATTTCATCTAAGAATAATGTGCCACCATCAGCCAATTCAAAGTAACCTTTTCTACTTTCGACTGCACCAGTAAAAGAGCCTTTTTTATGACCAAATAATTCACTTTCGAGAATACCTTCCGGAATTGCACCACAATTTACACTAATTAATGGTTTATCTGCTCTATTACTGTATCCGTGAATAGCCTTCGCAAAAACTTCTTTTCCTACACCACTTTCACCATATAACAAAACAGAAATATCAGATTTAGCAACTTGCATTGCAATATCAACAATATCATTTACCTCTTTGGAGCGAGATATGATACCAAACTTCGCCTTAAATTCTTCTCTGGTCATTTAGAAGTATGACAATTTGCTATTTGGATGTACAAAGATAACAAAATTAAAATTACCTTTGTGTCTTTTATTAAAATACTTATTCTTTATTGTTCTTTTTGGGAGGATTATTATGTCTATTATTAATATTATTTCTTTCAGGATGATTTTTGTTAAAGTGTGGATTTTGAAAGATTCGCATTCTATTATACATATTTTGGGAATAGCTTTGATTTATATAGTTTTTATGAGTACTATTGAACTCGTTTTTGCGTATGTTATTAAATTTTTGTTGATTATCATAAAAAATGTTTTTATTATCAATTTTGTCAGGTCTTTTTAGAAATTTTTTATCGAAATTTTGAATACTATTATTTTGATCGGTATTTTGAATTTTTGCAGAAACTACAAAAATCAATATAGTGATTATAATTAATGTTAAAAAACCTAAGATGGAGTATAACAAAATTTCAGATAATAGCATATTATACCTATGAAGTCTCTAATTAATAAAAAAATTTTAAGTTAAATAAAGCTTTAAAGAAACCTCATCTATATAAACTTACGCTTAACAGTTAAATAATTTATAATCTCGATAGCAATATAAAAGATATTTTCATCTGTTCAAAATTGCTAAATACGTAACAAAATTAACTTTTGTAATAACGCAAAATTTTTTCTTAAATAATTATTACCTAAAAAACATCCAAAATTATAAAATTTGCCAATGGTAGGATGCTAGGGAATAAAAAAAGAATCAAGATTTCTTTAAAAATTTTAGAATTAACAATTTTTTCATTGAATTTTGCTTTATTAATTACTTAATCAAAAAGTCTAAAAACATTAAAATATCTTTAAAATCATTACAAATTAATACTAAACTTAACTCTAAATATTTTACATAAGCTACTTATAAAATCTGATTTTTTAAGATAATTAACATTATTAAAAGAATTACTTTAAGTAAATCATTTTTTTTGCTTTAAATTGATCGCCAACTTTTAATTTATAAAGATAAACTCCACTTGTTAAATCTGCTGCATCAAATTTTACCTCATAAATTCCATCAGATTTATATTCGTTTAATAAATTTGCGACCTCATTTCCTAATATGTCATAAATTTTTAGAGAAACAAATTTTTGAGTCTGATTGCTTTCGATCTTTTTATCAGAAAAACTTCCACATGTTACTTTGAATCTTATCGTCGTAGTTTGGTTAAAAGGATTAGGATAGTTTTGTTCTAGAGTAAAATCATCTATTATCTCTGAATCTGTTTCATTTTTATCAATAGCAGTAAGAAAATCAAATCTGCCAAAATCCAACAGATATTTTATCTGAGAATAGTTTGTCAATGACCAGCGAAGATTATCAAATGCCACAACCTGCCTGGGCCCGATGCTTCCGCTTGCTCTATAAACCGATGAATCAACTTTTGTCGCTTCCCTTACATCAACTATTATAAAAGGAATTGTCGTATTTCCAGATATACTTTTATCTGATGACAGGACCTGAATTCTGTTTGTCCCATTTAGATAAATTCCAAATAATTTCCTGCTTCTCATCATTCCCCACAAAACGGAACTCATTCTATTTTCATAATAATCTGCGTTATCAAAAACTAAAGGTTGGAAAATCAAATCACCAAAGACATTAATGCCATCATTTAACGTCATTCTTCCACGATATGATGCATACATATCTGAATCAGTATTAGCAACATATCTTTCACCAACAATCTTTCCAGCATTACCAAAAAAGAAAATTGGTTTATTAGATTGTAAAAAAGATAAAAATGCATTAGATACAAGAGTTCCTGCTTGATTCAAAAAAGATAAAACGTTCAATGAATCACCAACAAAGACAATACAACTCGATGAACTAATTTTGTTAGCTTCTATTTGGTCATTCAAATTATTTGAAGTCAAATACAAAGTTGAATAATTATAATTATTTGATGAGAGATAACTGATTATTGTCGAAACACTATTGGAAAATCCAGGATGAGATATTATTAACACGTTGTTGCTATTAACAGACGAAAGAAAAGATGAAAGATTGCTACTAATGTTAGCTGAAATATTATTATTTCCAGTCAAGTAAAAATCTGTTTTTGGGAATTGATATGCTCTATTTGCATCAAATTCTTTTGCTGATGATGGAATAAATGAAATGGTTTTATTATTAAAATTAAATTTCCAACCTCTCGTCAGTATATGACTCTTTAGATTTTCAATAGTATATTTTCCTGAATTGTATGGAGAGTATTTTGTTAGATTATCTTTGTAATAAATTGTAACTGCACCACTTCCCATCACTTCACCAATTCCATCAGGTGATATACAAATTGCAGTTCTGTCGTCAATTCCAACTCCGATAATATCTCTTCCGGTATTAAAATGTCTATTGTAAATCATCCCTATGAGTCGGCCGTGTCTTCCCCTTTCAATAAAGTGAGTATCAAACAAAACATTTCTAACAAGCTTGAGAAAGTTATCTTCAAATCTCATTAAACTACTAAATGGATTTTGAAGAGCTTCATCTGGATAAATAGTACCTGATTGAGCAGTAAAATCAATTTCTCCTAAAATTGCAGCTCCTGCGCTTGTACCAGCAATTACTCCACCATTATTAAAAACATATTGTATTGCAGAATCAACTTTAGTTCCTTTCCAAAAACGAATGTAATCCCATTGATTTCCACCTCGTATAAATATTCCCTTAGCAGTAATCAATTCATCATAGGTTGATTGGAGATTTGCGGCTGAGAGATTTGGAATAGTTTTATTATAAGCTTGAGTTGCTCCAAGAGATACAAAGTAATTTGGTAGCCAATTAGAAGCATCTGCAACATCAATTATGATTATTTTTCCACTGTCAGCTTTTTGAACAATCCATCTATAAGGAGCATCGCTCCAATCGTTATAATTTTCAGAGCCACCACCAATAGCACATACAAAACCTTGAGCGAAATTTGTGGAAATGAGAATAAATGTAAAAACAAAAGTAAGAATAGAAAAATGTATAAAAGATTTTTTAATCATAAATAAACTTATTTATCCTATTTTAAATCTGATTAATATACAACAATGAAAATCAGAATTTTGTAGTTATTTTATATTAAAGCTGAGTTTATATATAAAACTATTAATCTTACATTGTAATCTTTAATGAAATTCTATGAACATTTGGTAAAATATTATATACAGAATATGCATAATCAAAATAAATGAATGAATCAGAAAAAGGCACATTTGCTCCAACACCAAAACTAAATTTTTGATCATCGTAGTTATATTTATATCCACCTCTTAAAAATAATCTATCAAAGAATGAGATCTCAGTACCGAAATGAACTCTTTCATTATTATCATTTGGATGAGTTGCATCAATTCCACCTCGTATCTTGAAATAATCATTTTGATAAACATCGAAACCAATTCCAACTTGAAAATGTAATGGTAAAGGATATTCATTAGTTAATAATCTGCCCGGAGCTAATCTACTCAAAGGGAAATTATCATTCTTAAGATGTTTAATTGCAAGATCAGGTCCGTCGAATTTTAAATCACCGCCGAAGTTTGTCATTGACATTGCAATAGTTAAATTCTGAAAATCAATTAAATATTGAGTTCCTATATCGAAAGCAAAACCTTCAGCTGATTCATTCCAAATTTGTTGCCTGATATATTTAACCGTCAGCCCGACCCCGAATCTATCAGTAAGATATTTAGCATAAGTCAAACCAAGCGCTAAGTCTCCTGCATCGAAAAATCTTCCTGTTCCATTTGGTTGTTGCTCTGTTGTTATTTCCATTTTACCAGTCGAAAATAAGATCAGATTTGCTCCAATTGTTCCGAAATCTCCGAGGTTATAAGCAACAGATGCAGCACTCAGATCAAACATATCAAACCAATTAGCGTATGAAAAAAAGACTTCGAAGTTTTTAACTTTAGTAAGACCTGCAGGATTATAAAAAACTGTACTCGCATCATCTGCCAATCCAACAATTGCATTTCCCATTGCTTCTGCTTTAGCACTTACTGGGATTTGAAGAAATTGTGCACCACTTGTCCCAAGATTTGGATTTTGTGCAAATAAATAACTTGATGTTATAACTACCGATAAAATAAAAATCAAATTTTTCATTTTTCTCTCCAATTCTTTTATTTAATTACAGCGAAACGTTCTTTGTATTCTATGTCTCCAGATTTTACAACATAGATGTAAATTCCCGGGGCAATTTCTCTTCCACCTTCTGCACGTAAATCCCAAACTGCTGTTCCGCTCGTTGAATTGTGATGAATTGTTTTTACTAAATCTGCATCAACTGTGAAAATGTAAATAGTACACTCAGGAGGCAAATTTATAAACTGAATCTGTCTTAATGGTTCTCTCCTTAGTTCTCCAAATTCAGGTTCAAATAATGAAGATACTACATAAGGATTTGGAACAACCTTTATTTTATTGAGATTTTCTCTTATTGCTGATTTGTTTATTACTGAACCTTTAACATCGAAGGAATATGCATCCATAATATTTGGTAAAACTGGTTTAATGACTTCAACTGAGAACTTATTTCCGGCAGATGGAACTGCATTAGCAGAAAATGTTACTTTTCCCTGAATGCCATTGAATGTAAATGTTCCAAGATTATAAACCGTGTCAGTTTGAATAACATTATTATTTACTCTTACAGAAATAATTAAAAATGGCTTACCATCTTTAACTCCATTTCCTTCAACACTAACAATATAGATATTTTGAACAACAAGAGTTTCAGCTGAAACAGTGAAATTAATACTAAAATTATCAGTACCTCCAATTCTTGAAACACTTTTTATGATTGAAGGTTTGTTTAGAGAAAAAATTACTCCATCCTGAGTAGATTGAATTTGATTTAATGAGAACTGTCTTTTGTCAATAACTTTAATAGAATCATTTTTTACAACGTCAACAGCGAAAGAAACTGTTATCAAATCTCCCATCTGTGGTCGGAGATCTGACGGGGTGCCGGGAGCATCAGTAAATCTAATTCTTAAACCGTGACCAGTAATAGTCAATTCTCTTCCACCGACTGGATAATTATATCCAGCACGAATAGTCTCTCCAGTGGTAAGATTGAGTAAATCAAAATTATTGGGAGAATTAAACTTCATTCCATATTTGTAAGGTTTTGTTTGAGTTGAATCAGTAATTGTGATAGTAACTTGAGTTGCTGGATTTCCAATTTCGGTTTTCGCAACATATCCAAATTTAACTTTATAATTACCTCCGGCAAGATTTTCATTATCAACAGGATTTACAATCAATTCATAATTCGAAACACCATTACCAATCTTATTTACATTTCCTGCAGATACGGGTTGTCTTCCAATTGCATTTGAACGGGGGATAATTGCGATTGTATTATCAGCTTTCAAATCATTTCCAATAGGACCTTCAAGACTCGGTACAAGATTATTTCCTCTATCATAAGCAGTGATTGAATACCAATATTCAAAACCGTTTATAATCGTTGTATCAATAAAACTATATTGAATTCCTGTATTTTTTCCGATATCATTTTTTACATCAAACTCGGCTATTTTTTCCCAAGTTACTCCTTTGTTGATAGTTCTATAAATTCTATAACCTTCAAAATCATATTCACCAGAGGAAGCATCTGGTCTTCTTTCGGATCTGTCATCCCAGTATAATAATGCTTGTCTATCACCAGCATAACCATATAACTTTGGTCTTTCGGGAGGCTTGGGTAGATTAAATCCAGCTTCAACAGTATTTTTAGCTGTTGTTGCTGCTGCAAGCATTTCTTCTTTTGTTTCTCCTGCAACAAAAGCAATGACAAAAGTCAATGTATCTCCAACTCTTAATCTATATGGACCAGATGAAATAGTTGCGACTATATCCAATCCAGATGCTGGTATTGTTGCAGGATCATCAAAATGAAGATTGGTGCTATTGCCTAAATGAAAATATCTTGGTCCTAATGATGAATTATAGAGAGACGGAGTGCTGGCCATCCTTCCGAATTGAACAGAGTCAATATCGATATCATCATCATAAAGGCTATAATGCATATCTGTTACTCCAAGTTCTACACCATTAACTTTAGGAGTTTTTAACATAGCAACGCCGAAGAATCCAGTTTTCCCACCTGGCCATTCTGGAGAGACACCGTCATCAAAGAAATAAACAAGTCCTAAAGATCTATTAAAATCAAGTTTATCATCAGCGTATTCAGGAACACCACCGCTTACATTTCCAACATCGATGTCACAGTACATAGCAAAGTAAACGCTATCTAGATTTCTTTTACCAACTAATTGATATTTATAAAACAAGATATTTTTTGCGAATGCTACTCCATAGGCATAACCGGTTTGAATTAACTGAATTCCTAATATTTCTTTTGAATTGTTACTGTCACTAAAAACACAATAGCTATCTTGATCTGATAGAAATATATTATTTCCCTGAGCATCTTTAACTGGCCAACCTTTTGTAGGATGCCAAGTCTGTGGTTTATCACTAAAAGCAATCTGAGCTAAATCTGGATTATGATATCCTCCAACTGCTTCCCATTCTTCATTTGTTGTATGCAAACCTTGAACAACATTACCAGGAATTCCAACCCAGGGATTTACTCGATATATGTAATGCTTCGTACTGTTTATTGGAAATTCACCAGAGGGACCTTGAGTAATTCTTCTTGGATATAATTTCCCTCGATTTTCAAAAAACAATCCAATGTTGCTCGCATTATGAATTCCAGCAGCTCGATCACCAATACCTAAAGTTTTATCTAAACTGCTTCGGGAAATTATTTCATCATATTTCTTTTTGTCTTGTGCGATTACAAAAGTTATTAGAAATAATGTTATAAAAATGATGAACTTTTTCATCTTATTATCCCTTTATTATAATTTTCAAAATCTTACTGTTGCACCAATTCGAATTGATCTAGGAGGGCCGAAGTTGGATGGATCTCTCATCCATTCGAGAGAATGATTACCTTCAAATGTGAAATCTGGTTCACCAGTATCTCTGTAAACATATAACACATTTCTATGATCAGTTAAATTGAGTATCTCTGCAAAAAGACGAACTCTGAAATTTTTGTAAACATCAAATTCTTTCCCAAACATAAAATCTAAAGTGTAAGTGCTCGGTTGTCTCAAAGAATTCTTTTCAACAAATCCTACGTCACGACCACCGGGAGTGTAAGGAGCTCCAGAGCTTAATCTGAATATTAAGCTAAAATCCATTTTATCAAAAAGATAAGTCCCAAAAATCTGTGGACCTTCATTTTCAGGGATAGTGTATGTGCCAGTAACATTTAACATATGTGTTCTATCAAAATCAAGATAATAAAGTAAGGTTGATTCCTGTGTACCCGGATATTGTTCAGTTTCAGAAGATGCGCTTCCTTTTGCAACCGAATAGGTATAACTTAATCCACCGGAGAAATATCGATCTGGTCTTATATCGAGATTTACCTCAAAGCCTTTAACATTTGCATAGTCTTCATTAACATAAAGCGTGTAACCTGTATATCTTCCATCAACGAATGGGAAATAATAACGTGTTCCAATCAATCCGGTAATATCTCTGTAATATGCAGTTACATTAATTGCAGCTCTTTCGGAGAATTGATGAGCAATTCCTACTTCATAAGAAATTGTTCTTTGTGCATCGAGGCTTGGTTGTCCAAATAGTGGTTCTCGCACGTTCAAATCATATTGATTGTTTTCAAAAAGAAACTGGTAGTCAGGATTTTGGAAAAAATGGCCATAAGAAAAGTGTAGCTTTGTTCTTTCCGATATTGGATGAGCAATTCCAATTCTTGGTGAAAGCTGAGATCGTGGTTTTGCTTTTACTAAAGAGCCAGGCTTTAGAGGATCTTGTCTGAAAGTAACATTTGCATTCATTAAGTCATATCTTAATCCAATATTAATAACTAAATAAGGAAGCTCTATTTTATCTTGAATATAGCCCGCAAATTCGAAAGGCTCTGTTGTGTAATCATTTTTATATGGAAAATTTCTTTTCGGGTCGTAAACATAAAAATATTTGAGACGATGCTTTTTATATGATATTCCAAACTTAATTTCATTAATGTTATCAATTTGCCAGACAGCATCAGTTTTAAAATCTAATGTAATTGTTCTACTATCAATTAATTCAAGCGGGTCAGCTTTTGAGAAAAATTCAAAACCATTTCCTATTGGTAAATATTCTCTTTTAGATGTAGGTAAATATTGTGATGTGTCTTTATCTATACCAGAATAATATCCTTGATTGAAGTAAGATATTTTAACATCGTAAAAAAGATTGTTCTGAATCGAATGAGTAACAGCTAAAGAAGACTGCCAGCTATCCGTTCTTCTTCTTAAGTATTGTTCGGGGATATATTTATATGCGTGATTGTAATTCTGTCTTTTACCTTTACTACCTCTGTTGGATAATGAAATTTTAAGAGAAGGGATTGCTGTTGTTGTTAACTTGGTAAAAAAAGTTTGTTCATTATTGTAACCAAAAGGCAAGTAACTTCCACGTTTATCCTGTTCTGCAGAAATGAAAAATTTAAGATCATTCGTTAGAAGAGGCCCGCTTAAACTTCCATTGACTCTTGCTTCTCTCAATCTTGCATATCTTTCAATTCCAAACTCAGAAGTTCTCATTTCTAATTTCCCGGATAACTTATCAGAACCGTCACGAGTTACAATATTAACAACGCCACTTAAAGCATTTCCATATTCAGCATTAAAAGTTCCGCTGAGCAAACTCATTTCCTGAATTGCATCATTATTAACTTGAGTGGCAAGGCCTCCTAACAAAGGATCAACAACTAACATCCCATCAATCATATAAGCGACTTCGTTTGCTCTGCCACCTCGGATGTGAAGATTAGATCCACTTGCTACAACTCCAGCTTGAAGAGAAAGTAATTCTGTAAAACTTGTAACTGGAAGTGCTTCAATTTCGTCTCGACTTATTACTGATATTGAACTTGTCAGGTCTTTTTGAATTAAAGGAGTTTTTGCAGTTACTACAACTTCATCAACTTGAAGAGTTTGAGGTTTTAATTCTAATGATAATAAAGTTGTTTGGTCAACTATTATTGAAACATTTTGAACAACTAAAGTTTCATAACCAATATAAGATACCTTCACGGTATATCTTCCGGGAGGAATATTAAGAATAACATACTCACCCTTAATGTTAGTAGCCGCTCCAAAAGAAGTTCCCTCGATAATTACATTCGCACCAACGAGTGGTTCACCAGTTTCTGCATCTTTGATAACTCCGCTTAGTTTTCCAGTTGTTCCACCGTAAATAAATGATGCAATCAAAGAGATAATTAAAAAAATTTTTTTCATACTCACTCCATTTTATCTGAGTATTATAAAATTAGCTGTTTTTGTTCTAACATAATTTTCTCACTTTCATCAAGGACTTTTTTAGCTTTCGCTTTATTTTTAATTGCACAAGCAGTAGCAATTGCATTTATCAACACTGAAATTGCAGCAAAAGAGTTCGTGTATAACATATTTTCGCTTTTTACATTTAAGACATACTTAGAAAAAGATGCTATTGGAGCTGTAGGTTTATTTGTAATACTAATAACTTTTATTCCTTTTGACTGAGCGTAACTTGCAACTTCAACGGTCTCTCTTGAATATGGTGGGAAAGAAAAACAAATTAGTAAATCTCTTGAATTCATATATAAAACTTGTTCGTGAAATATTGTATGAGTATGTTTAAGAACGGAAGAATCTATACCAACTTGAGTCAATTGATAAGATAAAATTTCAGCAACAAGATATGAAATTCCTAACCCGGCTGTAAAAACTCTGTTTGATTTAACTATTTCTTCAATTACTTTATGAAAAACATCTCTATCTATAAGCAATAAAGTATCATTAATATTTTTAACTTCCATATTTGCAACGGAAGCTAACAAATCATTTTGAAGTTTATTTTTATCAAATAAGGGAAAAAATTCATTTTTTTTGAGATGCTTTTTAAGTGACTCAGAAACTGCATCTCTTAATTCACTAAATCCACTAAAACCAACACTTTGAGCAAACCTAATCACAGAAGCTACACTAACTCCAACCTGTTTTGAAACTTCGTGCACATCAATAAAAGGAATATTATCAAAATTATCTATTACAAAGTCTGCAACCTTTCTTTGATTTGCTGGCAGCTTATCAAAATTATTCTGAATTTTTTCCCTTATTTCTTTATATCTACTAACCATAACTTCAAATACTATCAATCTCGGCCATAATCTTAATTTTATTCTTTAAATTACTAATCACCCTATTTCATCAACATCATCTTTTTAGTTTCAGTAAAACTACCTGCCTGAAGTTTATAATAATAGACCCCACTACTTAAATTTGAAGCATTAAAATCATATTGATAAGTTCCAGATGATAATTCTTTATCGACCAAATTAGCGACTTCATTACCCAAAACATCATATATCTTTAAAGTGACATATTGAGGTTCATTAATAGAAAATTGAATTTTTGTTGATGGATTAAAAGGATTCGGGTAATTTTGCTCTAATGAATAACCAACTGGCAAATCAGAAATTTTATCGACACTTAAAACAGTATTGTATTTATTTTGTGCTTCATTTATTGCAGTAATAACATCTGTCTGATTAATTCCAAGTGCAAAAGCGAAATATGTTACAACTGAAGCATTTGGCAGAATATTTATTAAAGGTAAAGATGGAATTGTTACCGGACCTTCTGCACCACTTGGATATACTTGTTGAATCGAGCCGAAATTTAACCATCTCCAATAACTTGTATCTTGATTGTATCCAGAGTACCAATCAAATGAATAAAGAGAATGTAATGTGTGGGATAACAATTTTACTCCCATATTTATTGCTGTTCCACGATGAAATCTTATTATTCCTTGTGAAGCCAAATAAGTTACAGTATCATTTCCATAAGTCTGATTTAGTTCAGGAATAATATCTAAACCAATTTTTGCGTTAATAGCTGTTGTTTGCCTATTTCTTATTGTCAGTTTAAGTATCATATATTTTCCACCAGTCCATCCATAAATATTATATTGAACTAGAACATCTGGCTGAGCACCTGAATAGGCATTATTATAAGTGCCTGTTATTTCAAAATTGCTTAGCTGTGGATTACTTACAAGAGCGGTTGGAACTTCAATATCAGCATCATTTAGATAATCCCAAACAGCATTAGGTCCCACTCCAACCAAAACGGAAGCTCTTTGCAGATGACGAACTTGATCAGATGTAGTGAATAATCTTATTCTTCCATAACTGTTTACATTCACATCGATCTGACCAGTGCTAAATGTTGCTTGTGCAAATAAATCTGTTAATCCAAGCAATAAAGCAAGAAAGAAAAAAGTAAAGTTTTTCATAGAATACCTCTTTTATTTGTTAGTTAATAGATTAAATAAGTTATTGCCATCCGAATAAGTTTGGTGGTATTAAAAGAATAAAGCCAAGAATAAAAAGAATAATCATCAAAGGTAAAACCCACTTTGCCCATCTGTCCCACGGAACCCGAGCCATTGATAAAGCCCCCATTGTTACTGCTGATGTTGGAATTATTATGTTTGTATATTCACCAAACTGAAAAGCCAAAATTGCCGTTTGACGACTTACTCCAGCCAAATCGGATAAAGGCGCCATAATAGGCATTGTTAATGCAGCTTGTCCACTCCCTGAATGCACAAAGAAATTAATTATTGCCTGAACTATAAACATCTTCTGTGAAGCAAATATTGGTGAAGATGATTCTATGTAAGGAGATAATCCATATAAAATTGTATCAATAATATTCGCATCTCTCGATAGAACGAGTGTTGCTCTGGCGAGCGCAATAATCAAAGCTGTTCCCACAAGATCTTTTGCTCCATCCACAAATGCTTTAATTAAATCATCACTTTTTAATCCCCCAATAATTCCAACAACAATCCCCATAATGAAAAACATCGCTGCGATTTCTTCTATGTACCAGTTAAATTCTATTACTCCGACCACAAGCATTATCAGTGAAAAAGCAAAAGTTAGAAGAACTAATTTATGTCTTAATGAAAAATGGTTGTCACTATTGTAAATTGAATCAAAATGTTCATTCCTTCTTCGCTCTTCATCTTCAATATACATTGGGCTTAATTGTGGATTTTTCTTTAATCTGTTTACATACCACAACAAAAACAATATTGCAACTAACGTAGAAATAGCCCAACAAATAACCCTATATCCAATTCCTGAGAAAAGAGGAACTTCAGCAATGCCTTGCGCAATTCCTACGTTGAAAGGATTCAGAAATGCACTTGCAAATCCTATGTGTGCACCGATTAACGGAATTGCAACACCAACAATTGAATCATAACCAAGAGCAAGACAGATTGGAACAATTATCAAAACAAAAGGAATAATTTCTTCATTCATTCCGAATGTTGCACCGCCAAGCGAAAACATAAGCATTAATATTGGTATGAAAAGTTTTCGTAAAGTTGCTGAATTCTTGTGAGCTTTTGCGAGCCTAGTAATTAAAGATGTAATTGCATCAGTTTTTGCCAAAACATTAAATGCTCCACCAACAATTAAAACAAAACCAATTATTAAAGCTGCTTCTTGAAATCCCTTTAGAGGTGAAATAAATAAATCAAAAAATCCTTGTGGATGACTCTCAACAAACTTAAATGAATTTGGGACAACAACTTCTCTTCCATTCATCATAGTTCTTTCGTATTTACCGCCAGGAATAATCCACGTTAAAGCTGCAATAAATATCAGTAAAGAAAATATCAGTAAATACGTGTTTGGAGTTTTGAACTTAAATTTTTTCTTTTGCTCTGTCATTCAATTACTCTTTTTGATTTCATATCGAATTTATCACCATTTATTAAAAGATGTATTTTCATATCAGTAATCCCAAAGTTACCTCTTAAATCAGTTTTCACATTTTTAGAAGTTGTTGGATCATATACAACCACTTGATTATCACCTATCACTTGAAAAGTATCGTCAGGATAGACCACAATTGCAGTAGATTCATCAATAGCAATTCCAAGAAGGTAAGGATACTCACACATTAACGATATCAATCGATTATGTCTTTTTCGTTTAAGAAAGTGTTGATCAATTATTGCATTCTTAATAAATCCAAAACCTTTAGCAGTTTCGATATTTCCTTTCTGGATAGAGATAAACGCAGACGTTGAGTCCTTATTCAGCAACTCGTTTCCTGTTATCATAACTTCGCTCATCACTGCGGCACCTGCGCTTGAGCCACCAACTACACCACCGTTATTATAAATATCATAAACTTTTTGCAGAAGTTTTGTCCCAAGCATATCCCTTGTTAAATCACTTTGATCACCTCCAAGAAAATAAACTGCATTTGCCCAATTCATTTTTTTAATATTTGAATCTGCATCCGCCGTTTCTCTTGTAAATAATAGATAATCAGCCTTTGCCCCAAGTTCTTCGAATTCTTTTTTGTGAAGTTCGCTATTTTTAATTGGATTAGAACCAGCATTTGGAATGATAATTATTTTTGCATTATTACCACCAGCAAGTTCTACAAATTTTTTTGAAGTTTCTGTTGTATGAACTCCACCAATTATGACAAGATGACCCTTGTTTTGTGCTAAACTGTTTGAAACAATTAAAAATAAAATTATTAGTAAAAAGCTTCTCATAATATTAATCCTTCTTGACAAGTTCGAGAGCAATTTCAGCAGTTTTAATTAAATCCTCTATTAAAACAAATTCATCATTAGAATGAGGATTCTGAGCACCAATACCTATATTGACTGATTGAATACCATTTTCATTTAATGAGTTTGCATCACTACCACCTAAAGAAATTGTTGGAGTTGGGACTAACCCCACGCTTGTAATGGCTTTTATTATATCTCTATAAACTTCCGAGTTTTCTTTTATAACATACGGTTTGAAGTCCCAATAGTATTCATATTCAACTCGAGCATTAACTTTTAGAGCCTCATCCTGAAAAACTTTTACTAAAAATTTTAAATAATTTTCAGCTTTATTTGAATTGAAAGATCTAACTTCGCCAATCATTTCAGTAATTTCAGGGACAACATTTACTGCCGATCCACTTTTCAGAATGCCTATATTAATTGTTGTTTCGTCGTCAATTCTTCCAATTGGTATTTTGGTAATTGCCTTTGAGGCGACTAAAAGCGCGTTAATTCCTTTTTCTGGTTCAATTCCAGAGTGAGAAGCTTTACCAATAATTTTAAGATTAAAACCAATTGCTCCACAAGCAGAATAGATGAACTTTCCTGGTCTATATCCCGAATCGAAAACAAATCCCTTTTTTATGTTACCATTCAATTCAAGATACTTAGAGCCCAAAAGAGTTGTTTCTTCACAAGTTGTAAAAGCAACTGTAAAATCTTTGACTGGAATTTTTTCCTTAGCTATTTTTTCAAGAGTATAAAGCAAAACAGCAACACCTTCTCGATTATCAACTCCAAGAACTGTGTCACCTGATGAAGTTATTCTATCTTCCTTTAAGATTGGATTAACATTTTCCGTTGGTCTAGCCGTATCCATATGAGCTGTCATAACAAATTCACCACCTGAACCGACAACGCAAATAACATTGCCTGTATTACTGTTTGTATACTTTAAAGAATCATCAATTCTAACATTATAACCGAGATCATATAGAAATGAATAGATAAAATCAGCTAGCGGCTTTTCTTGTTGACTTAAAGCATTTATCCTGATAACCTGTAAAAATATTTCAATCAGCCTGGAAGGATTCATTTTGTAACTCTTCTTACAAATTAAACAATTGTTGTAATTACTATTACAGAATTACAAAAATTTTCTCAATCTGTCAAGTAGATTTTAAAAATTTTTTAAATAGTTTTGTTTTTGAAAATAACCTAAAAGAGATTGTTTTTAATAATTAAATAATATAATTTGGAAACTATGAATACTATTTTAGTTTCTAATGAAAAACGTCGAATTAATTAACTCTTCAGCTGAAAAAGAAAAAATAATTCAGTATTGTACCGATAAATTTCTCAAAGAAGGATTTTATTTAGTTACTGTTGATCAGATTGCATACGATTTGAGAATAAGCAAAAAAACCATTTATAAATTCTTCGCTACAAAAGATGATTTGGTTAAAGAAGTCGCATTTAATATGATGAATGATACTAATGATAAAATGGAAGCCATATTAAAATCCGAAAAAGACTCTTTAACAAAGATTATAATGCTTTTCGAAGTAATGTCTAAACTTGTAGTCCGCTTTTCAGATAAATGGCTAAAAGATCTTCAAGTTCATACTCCCAAATTATGGCAACAGATTGATGAATTCAGAGTTAATCGAGCATTTACGGTCATAGGTAACATTATTCAACAGGGTCAGATGGAAGGAATTATTATTGATAAACCTGTCGAGCTTATAATCCATATTTTCGTTAATACTATTAGATCGGTTGTTCATCCTGATTTTTTATTTTATCAAAAACTCGATTACAAAGAGGCTTTTGTTCATTCTTTTGAAATTCTTTTCAACGGAATTCTGACACAAAAAGGAAGAACTAAATTCAACAAAATTTTTTCAAAGGTAATACAATGAATAAAATTTATCTTGCATCAGTTTTAATTCTGATACTACTGAACTTTTATTATTGCTCGAATGAAAATTCAAATAAAGTAATCGAAACATCTGGCAATATTGAGGCAGTGAATGTCATCGTTTCTTCAAAAGTGAATGGAGAAATACTTGATGTTCTTAAAGATGAAGGTGATGAGGTTAACGTAGGAGATACTTTGCTGATTATAGATTCTGAGATTTTTAAGCTAAAACTTCGTGAAGCAGAAGCTTTATTATCTTCTGCTGAAGCTCAATTTGAGTTGATAAGCAAGGGTGCGAGAACTGAAGATATTCAACAAGCCGAGCAACTATTGAAGCAAGCTGAAATAAATCTTCAAACAGCACAAAACGATAAACTAAGATTTGAAAATCTTTATCAATCCAATTCAATAAGTAAAAAGCAATTAGAGGATGCTATTGCAAAATATGAATTAGCTCTTGCTCAATACAATTCAGCAAAAGAGAATTACTCCAAAATCAAAAATATTTCCCGACCAGAAGAAATAAAGCAAGCTAAAGCGAATGTTGAGCGAATGAAAGCCAACCGTGATTTATTGAAAAGAAATCTTTCAGATTGCTATGTTATCTCACCTATAAATGGTATTATTACTAAAAAATTTGTTGAGAAAGGAGAAACTGTTACAAGCTTATCCTCACTCTTTAAAATTTCAAATTTATCACAGGTAGAATTGATAGTATATGTTAGTCAAACTGATCTTCCAAAACTAAAACTTGGACAGAAAGTTGATATTAAAGTTGATGCATTTCCTGAAAAAACTTTTGAGGGGAAAATTGTCTATATCTCTCCTGAGGCAGAGTTCACACCCAAAAACATTCAGACAAAAGAAGAAAGAACAAAACTGGTTTTCGCAGTAAAAATAAAAATTGATAATCCGGATTATCAGTTAAAGTCTGGTATACCGGCTGATGCTTTTATAAAATTACAAGATTAAATGAATGAAATAATTAAAATAAATAATCTAAAAAAATCATATAATGATATTATCGCTCTGAATAATATTTCGTTCGGCGTTAAAGAAGGTGAAATGTTTGGATTAGTCGGTCCAGATGGCGCCGGCAAAACTACTTTAATTAGAATTTGTTGTGGTCTGTTAAATCCTGACGCTGGTGATGTAATGATTTTCAATAAGAATATTAGAAGTCATAAAAGAGAAATTCAAAATGAAATTGGTTATCTTTCTCAAAAATTCACTTTATATGGTGACTTAACAATTGATGAAAATATTCTGTTCTTTGCTGAAATTCACAAAGTAAAAAATTTTGATTCGAGAAGAAAGCAACTGTTAGATTTTACGAGATTAACTCCTTTCAGAAAAAGACTTGCTGATCATCTATCCGGTGGAATGAAGCAAAAACTTGCTCTTGCTTGCAGTTTGATTCACAAACCAAAAATTCTCTTCCTCGATGAGCCCACCACCGGAGTAGATCCGGTATCAAGAAGAGACTTCTGGAAGATTCTATCACAACTTCAAAAAGAAGGAATAACAATTTTTATGACTACACCATACCTTGATGAAGCTGAAAGATGCAACCGTGTTGCTTTAATTCATAAAGGCGAGATTATATCTTTGGATATTCCACAGAAGATTAAGAGTTCGCTAAATAAAAAGTCCATTGAATTATTCACATCTGATATAAAACTATCTTACAGGATTTTAAGAAATTCAGGCTCTTTTGAAGTTCAGATTTTTGGAGACAGAATAAATATAATCACAGAATCTCCCGAAATTGATTTGATAGCTGTTAAAAAAATTCTTTCTTCAAATAAAATAGAAATTATCAATTACCGTATTACTGGTTTATCTCTTGAAAATGTTTTTATACATTTAATTAAAAATGAACAGCATCGAAGTACATAATCTTACCAAAAAATTCGGCAATTTTACTTCTGTAGATAATATAACATTTTCCGTTAAGAAGGGCGAGGTATTCGGATTTTTAGGGGCAAACGGGGCAGGAAAATCAACAACTATCAGAATGTTGTGCGGAATTCTTCCGCCAACTTCCGGAGATGCAATTGTTGGTGGATTCAGTATAAAATCCCAGCCAGACAAAGTAAAACTGAAAATCGGATATATGTCGCAAAAATTTTCCTTGTATAATGATTTAACAGTTGAAGAAAATATTAACTTCTTCGCCGGAATCTACGGATTAAGCAAAGCTCTTCTTGAAGAAAGGAAAAAATGGATTATATCAATTGCTGACCTCAAAGGAAGAGAAAATTTGTTAACCTCTTCATTGCCCGGTGGAATAAAACAAAGACTTGCTTTAGGAACTGCAGTAATACACAAGCCTGAAATTGTTTTTCTCGACGAACCAACCAGCGGAGTTGATCCAATAGCAAGAAGAAATTTCTGGGAATTAATCAATTCACTATCTGAAGACGGAACCACGGTTGTTGTAACGACACATCATCTTGAGGAAGCTGAATTCTGTAATAATATTATCCTTATTGATTCAGGTAAATTGATTGCCGAAGGAAATCCTAAAGAATTAAAAACTAAATATCTGAAAAATAAAATCCTTGAAATTATTTGTGATCAAGTAATTGAAGGAATAGAAATACTTGCAAAGGAACCTTTTACAGAAGATCTCAACATTTTTGGTAATTCCATTCATATAACTGTTAATTCAAAATATGAAGGGCAAACTCAGATTGGGCAGTTACTATCAGAGAAAGGCATTTTTGTCAGACAAATCAGCGAAATCACACCTACGCTGGAAGATGTTTTTATTCATTTAGTAGATAAAAGAAATGAAAAGTAAAAATAGTTTTTCTGGTTCGATAAAAAATTTTTTTGAGTTGACAATTGCAGTCTCTAAAAAGGAAGTAATTCAACTTAGCAGAGATATCCGACTACTTTTTGTAATCTTTTTCTTTCCTGCTTTTCTTCTGGTCGTTTTTGGATATGCCGTAAACTTTGACGTAAGACATATAAAACTTGCGATTTATGATCAAGAGAACTCAGAGTTGAGCAGAGAACTCATCAATTCTCTTTCAAGTTCAGATTATTTTGATGTAGTCGCTTTTATCAGCAAACCATTTGAAGCGAATAAGATTTTAGATGAAAAATATGCACAGTGCGTTTTGGTAATTCCAAAAGATTTCTCGAGGAAAATTTATTCCAAACAAAATGTAAATCTTCAGTTTCTTATTGATGGTGTTGATGGTAATACTGCTTCCATAATAAAAAATTATGTCCAAATGGCTACTTTCAATTTTAGTTACAATATCAATCAAGAAGTATTTAACAGACTTGGCTTTCATTCAAAAAAGATCATAGAAACTGAACCAGTATTCTGGTATAATCCATCAATGCAGACAACAAAATTTCTCGTTCCCGGATTGATTGCGATGATTCTATTAGTTACTTCTGTCATTTCAATTTCCTTAACTTTAGTAAGAGAAAAGGAACGCGGAACTATAGAGCAACTTAATGTTTCTCAGCTAAGTCCAATAAATTTATTAATTGGAAAAATTCTGCCTTATTTAATAATAGCTTTTGTAAATGCTTTTCTTATACTTCTTGTAAGTTACATTTTATTTGATGTTGAAGTTAAAGGTAGTTATTTGGAATTATTATTAACAACTATTTTATTTCTTTTTGCTTCTTCAAATCTTGGAATATTTATTTCTACACTATCAGATTCTCAACAAGTGGCTTTTAGTTTAGGTACGTTTATTTCATTGTTACCATCGGTAATACTTTCCGGATTTATTTTTCCGATTGATAATATGCCTTGGTTAATTCAGATTCTTACAAACATTACTCCAACAAAATTTTACATTGTAATGCTCAGAAACATTATGTTAAAAGGAGTTGGAATTGAAATTTATTATTTACAAGTGATTTATTTATCCGTTTTTTCAATAATTCCTTTGATTCTCAGCGTTATAATTAGCAGGCGAAAATTCAAAACGATATGAAAGCAATTATTCATTTTATAAAAAAAGAATTTTTACAATTCAGAAGAGATCCAAAAATGTTTGGAATAATTCTGATTGCACCTGTTTTGCAATTAATATTTTTGGGCTATGCTGCGAATCTGGATATAGATAAAATTAAATTACTTGTTTTCGATAATGACAAGACATCAACATCAAGATTATTAATCAACTCAATTACCTCGTCTGGTTATTTTGTAATGGTTAAATATGTAAATGATTATGATGAACTAACTAAAAATCTTGACTATGGTAAAGCTGTTGTTGCTCTTGTAATTCCATATAATTTCGAAAAGAATATTTATAGACAAGAAACTTCAGAACTTCAGGCAATTTTCGATGCAAGTGATGGAAATACAGCATCAATTGCAGCCGGTTATTTGCAACAGATTATTTTACAGTTTTCTCAAAATATTTCTGTTGAATTTTTTCAAAGAAGTGGGATGAAATTTTTACCAATTGGAAATATCTCTGCAGAAGTAAGAGTTTGGTATAATCCTACACTGAAAACAAGAAATTATATGGTTCCTGGAATAGTTGGTTTGCTTTTGAGTATTATAACTTTACTTTTAACATCATTGGCAATTGTCAAAGAAAAAGAAGTCGGAACGATGGAACAACTTATTGTTACTCCACTTAAATCATATCAGATAATTATTGGAAAACTTGTTCCTTTTATCATACTTGGTTTTATTGCCGTGGTAATTGTTTTAACCGCTATGAGATTAGTATTTGATATACCTGTAAAAGGAAGTTTGGCGTTCCTCTTCATCTCAGCTTTCTTTTATATTCTCTCAACTCTTGGGTTGGGATTATTCGTATCTACAATTTCAAAAACACAACAACAGGCAATGATGATTGCTGTTTTTCTTGTAATGATGCCAATGGTATTCTTGTCTGGTTTTGCATTTCCGGTAGAAAATATGCCGAAGATAATTCAGTATATTTCTTACATCATTCCATTAAAATATTTCATCAATATTATTCGGGGAGTAATTTCAAAAGGACTAGGATTTAACGAACTATGGTTAAATTCTCTTGTGTTGTTGATAATGGGTTTATTCATTCTCACTTTGAGTGCAATCAGATTCAGAAAAAGATTAGAATGAAATATCATTTTTAATAAAAACTTCATTCATCATCTGAATAAATTTCTAAATCACCCTTCTTTATATATCCATCTTTGATAAGACTTTCTGCTGAACGATAAATAACTATTGTCATTTCATTTGTATTATGATAACCGGTTGATTCAACTTTAACTCCATTTAGTTCTTTGATAACTTTTATTCTTGCAATTAGCCTATCGTTTTGAATTAATGATTTATCGACTCTTGCTTTCTTAATTGGAATATTCATCAATCCCCAATAAATACCTTTCTTTGCATTTATAAGTAATGAATCAATATCTGTTTCTGTTTTCGATTGAGAAAATGAAGGAATGTTGTAAAGTATAACTAAAAGAGCAAAACAAAGTATGCTTTTCATAACTACATCTGTTTTTATTGCAAAATATAAAAGCATACCAATAAATTCCAAAGGACAGTGTACAAAAAATCTAATCTTTATATTTCAATCGAAAACTTGTTTACTCGCCCAAATCTAAGATATTCTTGATAGAAGCTTCAGATTAAATACTCTAATTTATAATTTGTTAAACAACGAAATTCAATATCATCCATTGGGAGGAGTAATGAGACTGATATTTTACTTAAAAGGAGAGATTGTGATTTGAGATTGAGAATTCTAACAAATAATTTTATGTTTGAATAAGGAAAATTTTTATTAATAAAATATGCAAGACTTATTTTCAACTATCGATAATGATGAATTCTTGACTATAAAAAAAGCCAGTCAATGGGCATCAAAATACTTAGGTAGAATCGTTACACCATCTAATATTAGTTATCTAATACAATATGGAAAAATTAGAAAAATTGGAGATAATGGAAATATCTTTGTCTCTAAAAAAGAATTGATTAACTATTATAATTCATACAATGGCAAAAGAGAAATTTCTTGGAAATATAAGTTAGGCGAAGATTTAAACTGGGCTTTATCATTTGAACAATACAAAGAATCTGAAACAACAAAACACGTCCATAGATTACACCCATATAAAGGAAAGTTTATTCCCCAGTTAGTTGAATATTTTTTGGATTCACATACCGACAATTTCAAAAAGGAA
Source organism: Ignavibacterium sp. (assembly GCA_025056745.1). Taxonomy (GTDB): domain Bacteria; phylum Bacteroidota; class Ignavibacteria; order Ignavibacteriales; family Ignavibacteriaceae; genus Ignavibacterium. The sequence continues at coordinate 3,783 of JANWVQ010000179.1, read as the reverse complement.
ATTTTTTTCAGAGAAGGGGACATAATTTTAGATCCATTTTGCGGAAGTGGTACAACGTTGGTTCAAGCTAATGAACTAAAAATTAATGCAATTGGAGTTGATGTCTCTGAATTTAATACACTAATAAGTAACTGTAAAATTAACAAATTTGATTTATTTGATGTAAAGAAAGAAATAGATTATATAACAATTGAATTAAAAAAGTATCTCATAGATTCAAAAACAGTAAATTTCGAAGAAGAACTATCGCAATTGCTTAATGTTTTCAATAATGAATATTTTCCATCACCAGAGTATAAATACAAACTAAAATTTGGAGAAATTGATGAAGAACAATATAGCAAAGAAAAAGAACAAGAATTTTTAATAAAATACTATGAACTAATAAAAAAATATAAAATAAATCTAAAACAAAATTCATCTAATTCTTTTTTAGACAAATGGTATTTACATCCTGTCCGAGAAGAAATAAACTTTGTTTTTGATTTAGTTAAAAAAATTAAGAACACTGACACCCAAAAAATAGTAAGTTTAATTTTAAGTCGAACTATTCGCAGCTGCAGAGCAACAACTCATTCTGATCTAGCTACCTTAAAAGAACCTGTTACAACAACTTATTATTGTACAAAACACGCGAAAATATGTAAACCATTATTTTCTATCCTAAAATGGTGGCAAACTTATAGTAAAGATACTATAAAAAGATTATCACAATTTGATAAAATAAGAACAAACACACATCAAATATGCCTTACCGGCGATAGTAGAACAATTGATTTAATTACTGAGCTCGAAAAAAAGCATCCAGCTTTAGCTAAATTAGTTACCTCGCAAAAAATCAGAGGAATTTTTTCTTCTCCACCTTATGTCGGCTTAATAGACTATCATGAACAACATGCATACGCTTACGATTTATTTGGATTTAAGAGGAAAGATGATTTAGAAATTGGACCACTTTTCAGAGGGCAAGGGAAAGAAGCACGATATTCCTATGTCGAAGGTATATCTCAAGTTTTGTTGAATTGCAAAAAATATTTAGTGAAAGATTATAATGTTTTTCTTGTTGCCAACGATAAATATAATCTATATCCTGAAATTGCTAAAAGATCAGGAATGATAATAGTAAACCAATTTAAACGCCCAGTTTTAAACCGCACTGAGAAAGATAAAGGGGCGTATTCAGAGATTATATTCCATTTAAAAGAGAAATAAGATACAAAATTAAAGATTATTAAATATTGAAATTTCTATCGATAGAATCCTTCTTTAATTTGAAAGATTGAGTATTTGCTTACTTAATATTCATTGTTTATTGTTTCATAATTAAAGTCAGGAGATAATTTTGGCATTAAATAAATCCATTATTGAAAAAATTCAAGTTCTAATTGAGGCTAATATTACAAAAAAATTAAATAAATATAAACAAGAAAGTTTCAACATGCCCTTTCATTTTAGATTATTAGGTAGGGATAGAATGGCACTCTACTCCTTTATACAATCCTTAAACACATCTTTTGGAACATCTATTTTTGAACCTGTTGCTGTTATTCTTGCCAAAGAAAGATTTACTAAAGTAGAAAACCAGTACGTTATAGGAGATGAAATTTGTGAAGAAGCTCAAAAAACAATTCAAAATATTATCAACAATTTGTCTATAAGTGGTAATCCGAATAAGAAGTATGAGCTAAACCTGATAAAAAACTCAATCACTAAATCTAAAATTAATAAACTAAAAACAGTAAAAGTTGATCTTTTTATTGAAGCAAAAGATCGAAAAGTTTTTTTGTTCGATTTGAAAACTGTTAAACCTAATATTAGCAACTTTAAAGATTTTAAGAGAACTTTACTTGAATGGGCTGGAATAATATATACAAAAAATCCAAATGCTAAACTCAATACTCTATTAGCCATACCTTATAATCCTTATGAGCCTAAACCCTATGAAAGGTGGACTTTAAAGGGTATGATCGATGATAAAAAAGAACTTTTAGTTGGAAAAGAATTCTGGGATTTTCTTGGTGGAGATGGAGCTTATGAGGATTTGCTTGATTGTTTTGAAACAGTTGGTGTTAAACTAAGGCCAATTATTGATAAACACTTTGAAATATTCAAATAATCTTACTCCTTATTCACCAAATAAACTCCCACTGTAATTATCACTCCACTTAAAAGCATTATTAAACTAATGTCTTCTTTCAATAAAATCCACGCTCCAAGAAAAGTGATGAATGGTTCAATGTAGAGATAAGCTCCAACTTTTGCAGAACTCATTTCCCTTAATAAATAAGCCCAGATTACATAAGAAACTCCTGAACATAATAATCCAAGAAACATTATATTCATCCAGCCAACAGCAGAGAGTTTTATTATTGAATGAATGTTTTGCTCGTTTAGATTAAATGGCAAAATAATTATCATCATAACCAAAAAGAGATAAAAAATTGTTTTTAATGGTGAAAATGATAAAGTGATTTTTTTATTTATAATCGAATAAACACCCCAGGTAAAAGAGCTCAAAAGCACAAGCCAATCACCAACATTATTAATCAAATCAACATTAAATGGATTTCCTTTCCCAACTAATAAAAGTAAACCTGAAAAAGCGATAATAATACCAATTAATTTTTTGAACGATATTTTTTCTTTGAAATAAAAATAACCAAGTATCGCTATAAAAATTGGAGCTGTTCCGATTATCCAACCAGTATTAGAAGCGGAAGTAAATTTTAATCCTGTTATCTGAATCCATAAATGAAAAACTGCAACAGTTGAGAGTAGTAATATTTTCTTTACATTTTCCAAATCAATAGAAAAGGAAACACGAGAAAATATCAGAATGGCTAATAGAAGCACAATTGCCAGAATTAACCTCATTACAATTATCAGCTCTGGAGAAATTTCTTTTAATAACTGCTTAGTTGCAATAAAAGAGAGTCCCCAGAAGATGATAGGTATTAACGGAAGGAAAAATTTAATTGTTTTATTTTTTATCAATTAGTTTGACTTCTCAGTTTTGCGAGCTGATGAATATTTTTCTATTTCATAGTTAATAATCCTATCAGGCATTGGCAGTTTTAATATTTCAACACCAGATTCAGAAAAAAACTTAGTTGCAAGAGTATCGTGATAATCTGAAAAAACTACTACCTTTTTTATTCCGGCTGCAATTAAAGCTTTAGCACAATTCGTACAAGGCATATTAGTGATATAAGCGGTAGCTCCTACAACATTAACTCCGTGTCTAGTTGCTTGTATCAAAGCATTCATCTCTGCGTGATTAGTTCTAACACAATGATTATCAACGATCAAACATCCAACATCATCGCAGTGTGGTTGGCCTGGTAAAGAACCATTATAGCCAGTTGCTAAAACGAATCTATCTTTAACTAATACACATCCGCAATGCATTCTCGGACAAGTTGCTCGTTCAGAAGCAAGCATTGCTAATTTCAAAAAATATTCATCCCAACTTGGTCTTTTATTATTTGCCATTTTTATTATTTGTAATTTTTTAATTCAAAGATAATTTTATTGATTTGTTAATAACAAATCACTATAAGAAACAGAGACAAAGTCCTTATCAGACAAATTGAACAATTCTACATAGTATTGACACTGTTGATAAAGTTTTTCTTTACCAATTGAGCCATTTAAATCAATAGCTTCAATCTCTATAAAATGCCCAAGTGACTCAACATAATCAAGATGAAATTTTACGTTTTCGATAAAATAAATTTCTCTTCTCTTTTTAACTTCTATCAATATTCCTAATGATTGTTTCAA